>CAKZYL010000459.1 GCA_937884705.1 uncultured Roseovarius sp.
TCTAAGCTTGAAACGCTCGAGGCCGCCGTGGCCGACCAGGCCGAAGATTGGGAGCCGGACGAGGGCGATCAGGAACGCTTGTCGGCAACCGAGGTCGAACCGCTGCCTTGGCGTGAGATCGAGGCGGAAACCGCAGACATGCCTGAACAGGTTGGTCATCCCGAGGCCTCTGAAGAGCCCGAGGTGGATCTCTTGGGTGACCCCGCTGAAGATCTTGAGGCCCATGTTGAGCATGAGGATCTGACGGCGCAGACCGATGCCTCTGAGCCGGGACCAGACAAGGCTGACCGTTGGGTTGGCACCGATGCTGTGATCGACGAAGACGCGTTGCGCGACATGGTGGGTGAGATTGTGCGCCAAGAACTGCAAGGCGCGCTGGGCGAGCGCATCACGCGCAATGTGCGCAAGCTGGTGCGGCGTGAAATTCACCGGGCGCTGGTGGCAAAAGGCCTTGAGTGATCCGGCAAAGCCGGGCTGAGATTTTGATTTTTGTCTTAGTGGATCGCGTCGTCTAACGGTTCAGGATCGTGGGCCGCTGTGCCAAATCCAGTAAAGCATCCAAATCCAGATGGGTCTCAATATGTGCGGCCAGCGCGTCGAGCGTGGCCTCAACGGACGCTTCAAAATCGAGGCCGGACTCCACGCCCAAGCGGGCCAGATACGCGCGCCGAAACCCGTCCGCGCTGAAAATCCCGTGCAGATAGCAGCCCCGCACCCGGCCGCCATGGCTCATGGCGCCGGTTTCTTCTTCGTCCACAGAAAGCCAGGCATTGGCGCAATCTGGCCCGTCTGTGATCCCTAAATGGATCTCATAGCCCTGAACCTCGGCGCCGCTTTCAAGCTCGCGCGCCTCGGTGAGGGCAAGGCGCTTTTGCGGCTTCATTACCGTCGTCACATTGAGATGCCCCAGGCCCGGCACAGAGCCCGGCACGCCCTCAATTCCGTCAGGATCAGAGATCTCGCGCCCCAGCATCTGATAGCCACCGCAGAGCCCCATCACATGCCCGCCACGCCGGATATGCGCGGCCAGATCAATGTCCCAGCCCTGCGCACGGAAGTGGGCCAGGTCGGGGATCGTGGCCTTGCTGCCGGGGATCAGAACCAGATCAGCGTCGCCAGGCAGGGGGCGGCCCGCCTCGATGATCTGTACGCTCACATCCGGCTCGCTCGAGAGCGGATCGAGATCGTCAAAATTGGAAATGCGACCCAGCTTCGGCACCACCACCTTGAGCGCGCCAGCGCGGTGGCTGCGCAGATCCATGATGTCTTCGGCGGGCAGGCGCCAGGCGTCGGCAAACCACGGCAGAACGCCTAGAGACGTCCACCCGGTGCGCTCCACAATCTCGCGCAAGCCATCATCAAAGAGGCTGACATCGCCCCGGAATTTGTTGATCGCAAAGCCTTTGATCAGATCGCGATCACTGGGGGGCAAAATCGCCTGGGTGCCCACGACCTGCGCGATGACCCCGCCGCGATCAATATCGCCCACCAGGATGACCGGCACCCCGGCCGCCTCGGCAAAGCCCATATTGGCGATGTCGCCCGCGCGCAGATTGATCTCTGCGGGGCTGCCCGCACCCTCGATGATGACCAGATCCACGCCCTCGCAAAGCCGGGCAAAGCTTTCCAGAACAGAGGCAAGAAGATGCGGTTTGGCCTTGGCATAGTCGCGCGCGCGCAGGGTCGCATAGCGCTTGCCCTGCACGATCACCTGCGCGCCCGTATCGGTCTCAGGCTTGAGCAGCACAGGGTTCATATCCGTGTGCGGCTTCAGCCCCGCCGCCCGCGCCTGCAGCGCCTGAGCCCGGCCAATCTCGCCCCCATCGACGGTGACCGCGGCGTTGTTGGACATGTTCTGCGGCTTGAAGGGCGCCACGCGAAGACCGCGCTGCATGAACGCGCGCGCGAGGCCCGCCACAACCATGGACTTGCCCACATTAGAGCCCGCGCCCTGGATCATAATTGCGTGTGCCATTTCGCCCTGCTCACGTGGTGTGCTACGTTGCCAAGGCATACGCCAAGGCAAGCCTGCGGGGAACGCTTGAATACGCCAGCCCATGTCATTTTCGCGGCAGTCGCCTTTGCCCGGCCCTATGACCGACGTCGCACGATCGCTGCGGTGGTAGGCGCGCTCGCGCCGGATCTGTCGCTTTATCTAATGGCGTCCGTGTCGCTCTACATCCTGCAGATCCCCGCGCAGGCGGTATTCGATGAGCTCTACTTCTCGCCCGCCTGGCAACAGGTCTTTGCCATCGACAATTCCTTTTTTGTCTGGGGCGGGGCGTTCGCGCTGGCCTGGTGGTTTGGGGCCAAGAACGCGATGGTGTTTGCGGGGGCCGCGCTCATGCATCTGGCCTTTGACTTTCCGCTCCATCACGATGACGGCCGCCCGCATTTCTGGCCGGTGTCGGATTGGGTGTTTGAAAGCCCCGTCAGCTATTGGGACAGGTCCGCCCATGCCGGGATCATCGGCCCGGTTGAAATGGCATTGAGCGCGCTTTTCTGCCTGATCCTGATGCGTCGGTTCACCAGTGTTCGGTCCCGCAGCGTCATCGCCGCCCTGGCCCTGGTTCAGCTCGCACCGGTCTTCATCTGGATGTTCGTCTTCGCGTCAGGCTGAGCCCACGAAAGCCGCATTTTTTCAAAAAAATGCGCGCCAACGTTCGAAGGCGCGCCAAAGGCGCGCCGTCTTGACCATTCAGTCTGGTGGTTTAGGCCGCTTCGGCCTGCGAGGCCATGGCCGCGGCGTTCCGGCGTTCACTTTCTTCGCGCGACAACGCGACAGATGTGCGAACCCCTTTGCCCACAAAGTCCATGAGACCCGTGACGACCCGCTCATTGGGGTCAATGCCCGCACAGCTCAGCACTTCGCGCCCATCGCGCGAGCGTGCCCAGCGGGCGATTTGTTCTGGACCATTGCCATATTTCTTGTCGTCAGAAATAGCATCGTCCAATGCAGCCAGTACAACGGCTGCAAAAAGTTTACGCGCACGGTTGCCTTGTTCGGCATTGAACGCCGTGCCGTCAACGAAATCTTTCATGTTTCGTCCTTAGTTCTTTTATTGCTCTTGTCTTTTCAGGCGTATCGACGGTTATGGCGGGTTTCTCGCGATTCGGCTACCCCGAAAACGCATAGCAGCCATGCGCCATTCGCATGGCTTTTTGCGCCTGCAGCACGATATCTCGTTGTCTTGCCCACCATCTCAGCCCCAGATATAGGGACAGTCATATTTTCTTCAACCTTACGCCACGGAAATGACACAATGCCCAAGATCAACGGAAACGAGATACGCCCTGGCAACGTGCTGGAGCATAATGACGGGCTTTGGAGCGCGGTTAAGGTGGACCATGTCAAACCCGGCAAGGGCGGTGCCTTTGCCCAGGTTGAACTGCGCAATCTGCGCAACGGGTCCAAGCTGAATGAGAGGTTTCGCAGCGCCGATAAGGTGGAGCGCGTGCGGCTGGAACAGAAAGATCAGCAGTTTCTCTATGAAAGTGATGGCATGCTCGTGTTCATGGACACTGAAACCTATGACCAGATTGAGCTTGCGGCAGAACTTTTGGGCGATAGGCGCCCGTTTTTGCAAGATGGGATGACCATCACCGTGGAATTCTATGACAGTGAGGCGCTCAACGCGACACTGCCGCAAAAAGTGATCTGCAAGGTGTCTGAGACTGAGCCTGTGGTGAAGGGGCAGACCGCCGCGAACAGCTTCAAACCGGCCGTGCTCGACAATGGGGTCAAGGTCATGGTGCCGCCATTTGTCGGGCCCGATGAGGACATTGTGGTCAATACCGAGACCATGGAATACGCCGAACGAGCCTGAAGGACCGGGCGCTGTAACTCTATCATTTGCACGGGCCTCTTCGGCCGGGCGAGGCCGCCGCTATAAGCCGACGCTGTTATCCCACCTCAGACCAATTTACGGTTGCACTTCCTGCATCCATGTCCGATGCCGCCCGCTGAAACCGCAGAAACGCAATGGCTTTGCCACCTGCCTGGGTAAAAAGCGTGCCCGCGGGTTTGCCGCTGGCCAAGATCTCCGTGCCCACAGGCGCGCTGCCGGACACATCGACCGTGACCAAGCCTTTGCGCAGCTCCGTTTTGTGCTTCATCCGTGCGGTGACTTCCTGGCCCACATAACAGCCTTTGCGGAAATTGACGCCGTGCAACCGCTCAAACCCGGCCTCCAGGATGTAAGTGTCTGCTGTCAACTCTGTGCCTGTTTCGGGAATGCAGTGGGCCACGCGGATCGCATCGAAATCCGTGCCGTCATCGCCGTCCTTGTCACCGTAGAGCCGCCAGCCCAACGCATCATGGCGCGGATCCATCATTGCCCCTTCCGGCGCAGAACCGGTCCCACGAAACACCGTCAGATCGGTCTCGGCAATGGTGACATCCGCACGCAGCTTGTACATGGTCAGCCGTTTGACAAGCCCATCCGCGACGTCCTCGGCCACATCCAGCACGATGGCCTCGCCGCGCCGAAACAAAAAGAAATCGGCCAGATATTTGCCCTGAGGCGTCAAGAAAGCCGCGTATAGCAGGCCGTCGCCCATCGCCGACAAATCGTTGGTCACAAGGTTTTGCAAAAACGGCTCGGCGTCCTTGCCAGAGATTTCGTAGAGTTTGCGCATCTCGCCTCTCCATTTGCCGGGCCGACTGTAATATAGGAGCGGCTGAGTGCAATGAGGTGATGCATGCCGGCCAAACTTTCCATCGTGGTGCCAACGCTCAATGCCCAGGATGGGCTGGCGCGCTCCTTGCCGCCTTTGAGCGAAGGGCTGACCACGGGGCTTATCCGCGATCTGGTGATTTCCGATGGCGGATCCACCGATGCCACGCTGCAGATTGCCGAGGCCGCCGGGGCCAGGACGCTGCAGGGCGTGGCGTCGCGCGGTGGCCAGTTGCGCCGCGGGGCAGAGGCGGCGGATGGTGAGTGGCTGTTCTTTTTGCATGCAGACACCGTTCTGCCGTCCGGCTGGGCCGATGCGGTGGCCACGCATATGACAACCGGTCGCCCGGCCTGGTGCCCTTTGCGATTTGATCACGGTGGGCTGCCTGCGCGCTGTGTTGCGGGATGGGCTAATCTGCGCGCCCGTGCCTTTGCGCTGCCCTATGGCGATCAGGGTTTGCTGATCTCACGCGATGAATATGCGCGTGTGGGCGGGTTCCGGGATCAACCGCTGATGGAGGATGTGGCCATGGTGCGCCTGCTGGGGCGGCGGTTGATGCCGCTGTCCTTCACGGTGACGACCAGCGCTGAGAAGTATTTGCGGGATGGATGGTTGCGGCGCGGCGGGCGCAATCTGGGCCTTTTGACGCGGTATTTGGGCGGCGCGGACCCTGAAACGCTGGCGAAGAAGTACTGAACAGTCTGGGTTGGGAGCCAACGCTTAAACGTACTTGTTCATGGAGGCCAGCACTCAAACCTCCGGCGGTATTAGTGAAAAGAAAGAAGCAAGGGAATGGCGTCTTTTACCGGCTCAGAAGATCGGTTTCTTCTTTTGCAGAAACTCTTCTTGCACAGCGATGTAGTCATATTCCGTGGCGATCCAGTCTTCAAATGAAATCGCAGAGCGCTCATTGCGCGCCTCATAGAGGTCGAAGATGTAATCCAGAATGCCCGTTTTCGTCCATTTGAAGTGGATGTATTTGGCGCTGAGCATCTTGCGCGCCTCAGCCAACTGGCGGCCTTCGATCACAAAAAGATAGATAGCCGCGGCAAATCCGGCGCGATCGGCCCCCGATTTGCAGTGCATGACAAAGGGCCGCTCGATCGTTCGAAAGGCCTCGATGACTTGCAAAATTTCTTCCGATGAGGCAGCTGTGCGCGCATTCAAGTTCACATTGACCAGGTTCAAACCAAGCATGCGACAGCTTTCTTCTTCGACCAGAAAATGCGCCGCGCCGGCCGCGCCGCGCAGATTGAGCACGGATTTGATGCCCATCGCCTTGAGCTTTACGAACCGTTCATGCGTGGGTTGGTTTGAGCGGTAGACGCCCTCAGTCACCGGGAAGAAATTCGTCCAGTATTTGCGCAAAACAGCGTGGTCAAACCACAGGTTATAGATATGCGCGCGGCGTCGATTTTCCGGCGTCGACAGGTCGGTGTTGTAATAGGCGCGCAAATTGCGTTCCCAATCCCCGATCCGTTTGATGAGACCCATGCGTGGTGGTCCTTGTCCGCTTGCCTGACATCCGCCAGCCTGAATGGGCGACATAAGGATATGCGCGCACCGGCGCAAGCAGCCTCTTGCGATTGACGCCCGCGCCCCGAGGCCTATGGTACCCGACGATCCCCTCGAAAGGACGCAGACATGACCCAAGCTGGCGGACGCGCCTATCGCGCTATTCCGGGCCCCACAGTGGTGCCCGATGAAGTGTTGCAAGCCATGCATCGGGCCGCGCCCAACATCTATGATGATGAGGTGATGGATCTCACAGCAAGCCTGATCCCGGACCTCAAACGCGTGGCCCGCACGGAAGGGGACGCAGCGATCTATATCTGCAATGGGCACGGCACCTGGGAGGCAGCGCTCAGTAATCTTGTGGCCCCGGGAGAGGCCGTTTTGGTGCCAGCGACCGGTCTTTTTGGCCATGGCTGGGGCCGCATGGCCAGTGCCATGGGGATTGAAGTCCAAATCCTGGATTTCGGTCTCTCGGCCCCGGCAGACCCCGATCAAATCTGTGATGTGCTCAAAGCAGACCAAGATCGTAAAATTAAAGCTGTGATGGCCATACATGTGGATACATCGACCTCAATACGCAATGATGTGAAAGCCATCTCGGAGGCCATTGAGCGCGCAAATCATCCCGCTTTGCTCATGGCCGATTGCATTGCGTCCATGGGCTGTGACCGCTTTGAGATGGATGCCTGGGGGGCGGATGTGGCGATCACAGGATCGCAAAAGGGTCTTATGACGCCGCCCGGTTTAG
>CAKZYL010000460.1 GCA_937884705.1 uncultured Roseovarius sp.
CCGTGACCATGGGCGAGGTGTTCACCGTGCTGCCATTTCAAAACACGCTCTCAACGTTTCGCGTCTCTGGCGCCACGCTGCTCGAAGCTTTGGAAAACGGGGTCGGTCAAATCACCGATGGCGCTGGCCGGTTTCCACAGGTCGCGGGCATGTCCTTTACGGTCAACCCGGTGGCCCCAGTGGGAGAGCGCATCGCGGACGTCATGATTGGAGATACGCCGCTAGAGCCAGACCGCATGTACACGGTCGTCTCAAACAATTTCCTGCGAAACGGTGGGGATGGCTATGCCATGTTCGAAGACGCTGAAGATGCCTATGATTTCGGCCCTGACATCGCGGACGTCGTGGCCGAATACCTGGCACAGCAGACGCCCTACACCCCCTACACAGACGGCCGCATCAAAATGGCACCACGCTAGGGCGAGACGCGCCCGAAAGGGAGCGGTGAGCTGCCCCTCACCCCTCTTGCCGCCACCGCTCTACGGCACCTGCAATGCGCGCCCCAAAAGCGCGGGCGGTCGCGAGATCGTCCGCCTCCACCATCTGCGCCTTGTCTCGCGAGGACATCGCCATCAGCCCCAACCAGCTTCCTTGCGCATTCACCGCACCGCGCTCTGGATGCACCGGTGCTCCGATCTCGGCCTGCCCCACCCAGATCATCCCCATTTGCGCCGCGTAAACCGCCATCCGCATCAACGTCGAAAACTTGTCCCCGGATGGGTAGGTCGCCACGGTAAACCCGGCTGCAATCTTGTCGCCCCAAGTCTGATCTGGCCATCGCACAGAGGCCTCTTCCAAAAATGCATCATATCGGGCCGCGACTGAGCCCATATACGTGGGCGCCCCAAAAACGATCGCCTCAGCGGCATCCAAGGCCGCCCAATCTGCATCCTCGATCTTTTCAACGTCAATGAGCCGCGCCCGCCCGGCGCCATCCGCAATCGCTTCGGCCAGCACGCGCGTATGCCCCATACCGCTGAAGTAAGGGATCGCAATAGGATCAAACTGGCGCATACTCGGCTCCTCCGCTCTTGTCTGAGCCATAGCGATTTGCCAAAACCGCGTAAACATGCGCAGCGGTGTCGGTGATGAGCAAAGTTCGGGATCAATATGAGGCCTACCCCTATCCCGAACGGGACCCGAAAGATGAAAAGACCCGTCTGATCACAGGGTCCCCCTCCCTGCCTCAGGAAATCGATCACTACCTCTTTGCCGGCGCCCGTGACTGGCGCACACCGCTGCGCATTCTGGTGGCCGGTGGCGGGACAGGTGACGGACTCATTCAGCTGACGGCGCTGCTTACACAATACAGGAGACCCTATGAGGCTACGTATATCGACCTCTCCACATCCTCGCGCAAGATAGCCGAGGCACGCGCCGAGATGCGCGGGCTCAAGAACATCCGTTTCGTAACCGGCAGCCTGCTGGACGCGGTAGATTACGGCCCGTTTGACTACATTGATTGCTGCGGTGTTCTGCACCATCTTCCCGATCCCGACGCAGGGTTTGCCGCTCTGCGCGCCGCCATTGCGCCGTCAGGCGGCATGGGCTTCATGGTCTATGCGCCCTACGGCCGATCGGGCGTCTATCCTCTGCAAGAGGCGTTCGGCGCGCTATTTTCTGACATGTCTCCCAAGGACAAACTGCACGCGGCGCAAAGGCTCTTTGTAAACCTGCCTGACAGCCATCCCTTCAAGGCCAATGCAAACCTGAATGATCACAAGAACGGCGAGGCCGGGTTTTATGACCTGTTGCTGCATTCTCAGGATCGCGCCTACGATGTTGCGTCGCTTCTAGACACTCTCACGCGAACGGGTTGGCATTTCAGCGGGTTCACAGTCCCGGCGCTTTACGATCTTAACCGCTGGACATCGCCCCCCAGCGCTATGAGCGAGGTGGAGGCCATGGCAACAGCAGAACGCCTGATTGGCACCATTCGCACTCATACAGGCTACGCGGCTGCGACCGAGCGCTCCTCGGCAACAGGTCAAAACCGGGCCCTCGTGCCCCATCTGAAGGGCGTGGAGGTTTCCACCCTCGCATCTGCCGTTGGGCAAGGCCAAAAGGTGGCGCTTGGGTCAGATGGGCTGAAAGGATCTATTGAGCTTCCGCCCACTACCGGGCGTTTGATTGCCGCCATCGATGGGCGTCGCACGCTCACGGAGATCGCGGCAGCCACGGGCCAGGATCCCATCAGTTTTGGCGCAGCCTGGTCCAAGATAGAAGCGCAGCTCATGCCTTGGGGCATGCTGCTTTACTCTTCTGTTCTGAGGTAATGAAATGTGCGGCCGGTTTGCAGTGACCCTCCCCTCCGACGCCATGGCGCAGCTTTTTGCCGCGCGTCCTGCCAATGATCTGCCCGGCGTGCCCAACTACAATATCTGCCCGACCAACACGGTGCATGCGATCGTGTCCGACGAAGGGCCCGAGGGATCGCGCCAGCTGGTGGCGCTCCGGTGGGGGTTTCTGCCGCACTGGTACAAGAGCCCAACCGATGGCCCCCTGCTGATCAATGCACGCTCGGAAACCATCGCGGAAAAGCCCGCGTTTCGTGCAGCCGTACGTTCGCGGCGATGCCTGATCCCAGCAACGGGTTTTTTTGAATGGACAAAAGACCCCGAGGGTGAGCGCCTGCCCTGGTACATTCGCCCGAAGGACAACGATGTGCTGGCGTTCGCGGGTGTCTGGCAAAGCTGGGACAAAGGCGACGACTCAGTGAAAACCTGCGCTATTGTGACGACGCAAGCCAATGCGCCCATGTCCACCATCCACCACCGCATGCCGGTGATCCTGAAACAAAGCGACTGGCCTCTGTGGCTCGGAGAGGCAGGGCACGGTGCGGCGCCTTTGATGAAGCCGGCGCCCGATGATGCACTGGAGTTTTGGCGCGTCGATCCGGCGGTAAATTCGAACCGGGCTGCTGGAGCCGATCTGATCAAACCCATCCCGAACTGACCAACTGGGTACCGAAATCTTTGAAAGATTTCGGACCGCATTCTTTCAAAGAATGCGCGCCAACGCTGGTGGCAGAATTTTTCAAATTCTGCGGACTACTTATCCTCTACTGCGTTTTCTGCGCGGTGTTTTGGAATGAAACCCCGGTGGGCGTTTCCTAACCCATCGGACAAATTTCTCCAATCTGGGATGGGCGCGCAGAGCTTCAATCGTATTGTAGTCCCGCGCCAATTCCGCCTCGGTCAGCGTGACATGGATCTCATTGTGGCAAATCTGGTGGAGCAACACGACCGGGCCACCCTTTCCTCCTTTCAGCTTAGGGGTCAGATGGTGCAGGCTTTGCCGCGCATCCGGCGGGATGGGGCGCTCACACAAAGGGCAAATCGGATCGTCCACGAGGCCTTACGGCAGCTTCGCCGCGCGTTGATACGCAGGGCGATCTGTGACGCGGGACAGATAGCTTGCAAGCTGCTCATCTGCGGGTGGGAAGCCCGCCACCCCGGCCCATCCCAGGCAATGAACGAGCAGAAAGTCAGGCACCGTCATCACATCGCCCATTAGAAAGGGGCCCTCTAGCGCCTTGGCAAACCTCGCCTGCGCTGCCGCAAACTCCCACTTTGCCGTGGGTTTGACGTCCGGCACGCGTTTGTCTTCGGGCAGTACGAAACTGTGTTTGGCACCAAGCCATAGAGCGCCATCGATTTCATCGAGGATCATGCCCGTCCATGCGTCTTGGCGCGCACGTTCCAGAGATCCAGCAGGATGTGTGAATTGGCCGTGGCTATCTGCCAAATGGGTGAGGATGGCCGTGCTGTCGGTGATGGCCACGCCGTCGGTCAAAAGCGTTGGGATCTTGCCGGACGGGTTCGCCGCCAGCGCGTGTGAGCTGCGGGGCATAGTGGGGTCATGCTGATAGTGGACGCCCAGCTCTTCCAGCATCCACAGCACCCGAAAGGCGCGGGATTTGCGTGTTCCGATAACCTTTAACATGTGAGCCCCTTTCTGAAATTCGGCATGGTGCCCTGCGCCAATGAGGATAGCAAGGTGCCCTCATATCGGCGAAAAGACCCCGGGATACTCTACGTCCTCGGCATCATGGACAGGCGGATGAGCGTGCGCTCCAAAACCGCCATCGGAGGCGCCGTTTGACCGGCAGAGCGCAGTTGCAGATCCGTGTCCGTGATCATTGTCAGGGCGTCTTCAAGCCGTGTGGCGCCCCAGTTTTGAGCCTGCCTTTGCATACGGTCGCGGCGTGGGCCAAACACAGGTGGGCGTAAACTGGACATACCCTTGGCCACACCGCCCGGATCAGATGCGGCCGTGTAAAGCGCGCGGAAATGGCGGGATGCGGCCATGCAGAGGCCCACGGGCTGCACGCCTTG
>CAKZYL010000461.1 GCA_937884705.1 uncultured Roseovarius sp.
GCGCCATTGGCCAAACTATGCAATGGAAAAATGGAGGTGAAAAGCAGGTTCTGCTGGTTTGAACTTCGCGCCAAGCGGAGACCCTCGGTCTGTTCTGCAGGGGGGCGGATGAGAGGCGCGCAGACATCTTCGACGGAACTTGCGGCGTGACACGTTCAAAGGTCACATCACGCGTCTTGCACGCTCAACCATCGTTCAATTCAATCAAACGGAGTTACTCATGCCTCGCATTTACTCTCTTCTCACTGCTGCCTGCATCAGCATTGCTGTCACAGTTCCGTCTTACGCCCTCGCCCAAAACCAAGCGCTTGCCGCAGAGAATTACAAACAAGCGGACGCTGATGGCGATGGCCAACTGGTCCTGGCCGAGTTTACCAACTTCATCGATCTCAATGCGGCTGACGGACTGGGCAATGCGGCACGGGTGAGCTCTCGCGGACTGCATGCGCGCGCGTTTAAACGGGTTGATGCGGACAGCGACGGCGTGGTGACGCTGGACGAGCTGCAGAAGATGTCAAAGTAAGGTGAGCGTTGGCGGAGGATTTGGCCGGGATATCGGTTCGCGAAGCGCTCAGTTGCCCGGCCAACTTGGTCATTTTTCTGGAAATTGATATTTTAAAAGTGTTGTATTTCAGTGCTTTGAGATATTTGTAGGATTTTTTGCGTTTTTCTTTGAACCTTTCGGAGTGCCCAGAACACCCATCACCGTAACGCAAACAAGCCAACAGGCTAAACCTTACGGAGATCAAAATGTTCAACGCAACTTTCAACAAAACAATCCTGTCCACTCTGGCCGCTGCCATCGTTGCAACTGGCCTTTCCCTCAACCCCGCCATGGCTGGCGGAGGTGGCGGCGGCAACGACCGCGCTGGCCTTAAAAAGAGCAAAGCGGACTGGGCCTCCAGCACTTACAAGAGCGGCAAGACGGTCACATCTTACGCAAAGAAAGGGTCAAAGACGCGCACAGTCGTGACGACCCAGGACGGAAATCTGGTTGATGTGCGTAAGGTTCGCAACAGCCGCGTGCCCTTTATCTCCATGACCGATGAAAGCGGCAACGTCCGCATCGTCTTTGGCAAGCGCAAGAAAAGCAAGAAGATCTGGGCCTCCAGCACGCACAGAAATGGTGAAACCATCACGTCTACCGGTCAGAACGGCGTGCCAACCCGTGATGTCGTGACGACCCGGAATGGCAACGTGGTCGAAACCAAGCAGATCGACAGCAGCAAGGCTTTCATCACGATGCACAATCCAAATGGCGTCGACACAACGATCCGTGGCCGGTAACAGCGCGAGCCCATGGGCCACCTAAGTGAACCAGCTCTTCATCACGCCGTCCTCCTCCCTGGGGCGGCGTGATCTTTTGTGAGACTTGGTTGCGGCGCATTCGGGGGAGGTAAAGTGACTTGCATGCTCGTAAGCAAGCCGCCCAGATTGGCGGACAATCCCGGACAAGCGCCCTCAACGCATAAAGCGACCTGGTGGGCTGCAAGCTGCGGCAAGAGCATGACCCGCGAGCGCAGCCAATTCGAAGCGATGCGCCGCAGCTTTGTATGACACTTCCAGATGCGGCGGCAGCCCGCGATACGCGACGAGCTCATCGTCAGATCCGAACACATGTTGAATTCAATTTTAATTAGATTTATCAATATGATAGCCGGAAAACTTCTGATGTGGCCTGATCAAAAAAGGCCTCGATCGATGAGCCCACATAATCTCTGAAATTTTTTTCGAAGTTTCGTTGAACCTTTTGCCCGGCCCAAACAACCCAATACCGTAACTCAGCCTCGCCCACCGGCGACACCTTTCGGAGATCAACAATGTTTGGCCCCGCTCTCAGCAAAACCGTCCTGTCTGCACTGACCTCAGCGGTCGTTGTAACAGGCCTTTCACTCAGCCCAGCCATAGCCGGTGAAGGCGGCGACGGTGGCGGCAAGGGTGGCGCGAAAGCCAAGATCGCGACGAACGAACAGGCAGCGCTTTACAATCCAAAAGCACGTCAGAGCCTGAGCTCGACCCCGGCGGCACGCTACGTGGCCTGGCGCCAACGCGTGGACGCGCAGAAATCGGCGCTACCGGATGACCCCATCGGTCAGTCCAATCGCAGCCGTTAAAAGATCAGTTTGGGTGAAAGGATGACCCCAATGCTTATGCCGAGTTTCCACTGCGCCACCGATGAGCACGCTGCGCTTTTCGGTATGGCGACCCATGACGCACCGATGCCTGTCGGGGGCTGGAAGTGTGATCCCCTCGCAATCATGGCCGTGTTTTCTGACCCTCTGGGACGCGTTCTGTGCGTGCCGGTTTTGCTCTCTCATGCGTATTTGGCTAAGGTTGTTGCAAGGATAGGGGTGAGTGTGTGGATGTCAGACGAGGACGACCTGCTGCAGCTTCAAAAGGTTGCCAGTGGCGATCGGCAGGCCATCGGTGTGCTCTATCAGCGTCATCACAAACGGGTGTTTCACTTTGTCCGGCGGTTCGTCACCGATACGCAACTGGCTGAAGATGTCACCAATGATGTCTTTATAGAGGTCTGGCAAAAGGCCGATACCTATGCGGGGCGTTCCAAGGTGTCGAGTTGGGTGCTGGGTATGGCGCGGTACAAGGCGCTCTCTGAGGTGCGCAAGCGCAAGCCGGTTCATTCGAAATCCGATGAGATCCTCGAAAGTCTGCAGGATGATGCTGACGATCCCGAAATGGTGTCGCAAAAACTCGACAAAGGCGCGGCCATCAAACGGTGCATGGCCAAGCTATCGCGTGATCACCGGGTTATTCTCGAACTGATCTACTATCATGAAAAATCCATGGAAGAGGTCGCGGACATTCTCGACATTCCGAAGAATACGGTGAAGACACGGACCTTTCATGCCCGCAAACAATTGTCTGAGAAGATGACGGCGCAAGGCCTGGATAGGGGGTGGCCATGAGCACTCTGAGCGATAAAGACAGAGATGAGCTGTCCCTGCTGCTGCCGTGGTATGCCAATGGCACGCTTGATACCGAAGACAGCGTGAGGGTGGAGCAGGCCCTGGCCGAAGATGACGCATTGGCGCGGGAGTTTGATCTTATCCTAGAGGATCAGGCCGCGATTTTAGATCTCGTATCCGAAGAAGATGTGCCGAGCTCAATTTCTGAGCGCTTCAAGGCGGCGCTGGAGGCTGAGATTGACGCGCCTCCTGTTCGCCAGAATGAAACGACCGGGCATGGTGTTGTCTCGCGCATGATGTCTCTTCTGTTCCCGGCCCAGCCGCGCGCCTACGCGGCGGTTGCTGCGATGATTGCGATCTTGTTGCCTGTTGTTGCGCTGGTGTCGTTTGAGGCCGGGAACCAGAATACGGCTCAATACCAGACCGCGTCCGGCGAGGATCCGGTGGTCAGCGACGGCGTTCGCATGCTGGTGAAGTTCAATGCGGAGGTCAGCTGGACACAGGTGGATGCGTTTCTCAAGGAAAACGCAGGCCAGATTGTCAAAGGGCCGACGCCGGATGGATTTTATGAACTGGAGTTTGCCGCGGGTACAGATGCGGCGGAGGAGATGGAGCGCTTGCCGGAGATATTCGAATTTGCACTGCCCGCGAATTGACGCATTTGCCTGAAAGTTTGGATTTTGGCGAAATGCATGCATCATGCGATTGGTGCGCTGCTTACCGGTCCTTTTGGGGAGAAAAACAATGGCATTGAAAATCAAATTGAACGCAATTGGGTTGACCAGCGTCCTGCTGACAGTTTTTGCGCTTGGCGCCACCGTGATACCGGCGCATGCGGGCGAAGGCGGTCGGGCAGGGGAAGAGCCCGAGAAGACAGCGCAGCCCGCCAACCCCGCCCCACAGAGAACAGCGCCAAGTCCGACCCCGGCGGCAACACCGGCGCCCGCACCCCAGCAGGCGCAACCCAGGCAAGCGGCACCTGTGCCGCAGCAAACCCAGCCAAGGCAAGCGGCGCCGCGCGCACCAGCCGTGATCGTGGAGACAGCGCCAAGTGGTCTGCCACCTGTTGATGAAACGCGGTTTGAACCTGATGAACTGATCGTGCGGTTCCAAACCTCCTCCAACAACGCGTCGCGCAATCGGGCAATCGCGGGCCTGGGCATTGCCCATCAGGGCGTGCGCACCTTTGTTTTGCCGGCGGTGACGGTGCATCTTTATCGTCTGCCGCCCAATCTTTCGGTGCGCGAGGCGATTACACGGCTTGAGGCCAGCCCGGCGGTGGTGAATGCGCAGCCCAACTACCTCTACACCACAGCGCAGAGTGAGAGCGGTGCCAAGCTGCCCCAGTTTGGCAATGACATGGTCAGCCTCAGCGATGCCCATGCGCGCACCACCGGGGCCAACACGCGCATCGGTATCATCGACACCGCCGTTGACAGCAGCCACGCCGAATTGGCCAACACCACGATTGCGTCATTTGATGTCACGGACGGTGCCAGCAATGTAGATCCGCACGGCACCTCCGTTGCGGGTATACTCGCAGCCAATGCAAAGCTTATCGGTGTTGCGCCGGATGCGCAGATTGTCAGCATCGCGGCCTTTTCAACGGATGCATCGGGCACCACGCAAGGCAACACCTGGACCATCATGGAGGCGTTGAATGTCGCCGTTGATCAACGCGTCGACGTGCTGAACATGAGCTTTGCCGGGCCGCCTGACCCTTTGTTTGAGCGTGCCATGCAAGGCGCCCAGCGGGAGAACATGATCCCGGTGGCTGCAGCTGGCAACGACGGGCCTGGAGCGGCAACGCTCTATCCGGCAGGGTACGACACTGTGGTCTCTGTCACCGCGACCGACAGCCAGAACGCCGTCTATGCCAAGGCCAATACAGGCGGTCACATTGATTTCGCCGCGCCCGGCGTGGATCTTTTGGTGTTGGGCAACGGATCGGCCTTTCGCACGACATCGGGGACATCCATGGCGACGGCCTATATCAGCGGCATTGTGGCGTTGACACTGTCGGCCAATCCGGGCGCGGATATCGCGCTGCTGCGATCCTTGCTGGAAAACAGCGCCACCGATCTGGGCTCGCCCGGCAAGGACAGCGTCTATGGGGATGGCCTCCCAAGTGCGGCTGCCGCCATTGGTGGATTGTTGAACTGACGCCATTGCGGGTCGCTGCAGCTGGGGTTGAACGTGGTGCGGAAAGCCACCTGTTTTGGGACCTCGCGGCAACCAAGGCCCCGGGCAGCGGGTTTGAGGGCCGCTGGGGCACCTGAAGAGATCACAGGGGTGCTTTGGAATGCGCCGCGCTGCTAGCAGACGAGATATCCGGAGACGTTTTGCCGACATCGCGGTGCTCGGTCACGTCGCGCGGCGCAGCAACGCAATAGGTGTTCAATATGGAATGCGGGAGCGGTTGATGAATTGGCGCAGGGCAAAGCGAGATCGTACCACGCGCAGCCCGGGCAGGCGCATCAGTTTGGTCTGAAGAAAGCTCTCAAACTCTTCAAGGCTTTCAACGGCGACTTCCAAAAGGAAATCATGCGCCCCCGTCATCAGGTTGCCCGTGACCACTTCGTCAAAGAGGGCAACCTGGCGCTGAAACTCGGCGACCCTCTCGGCGTCCTGGCGCTCAAGCTCCACCGATACGAGAGCTGTGATTGGAAAGCCCGCTGCCTTGCGATCAATCAGAGCTGTGTACCCTGCGATGAGGCCCGACTGCTCCAACCGCTCGAGGCGCCGCTTGCACGGTGTGGACGAAAGACCGACGCGTTCGGCCAGTTGCACCAGCGCCATGCGGCCATCTTCCTGTAGAGCACGAATAATGTCTCGATCAATTTTATCTGTGGTGATTCCCACTATAAAATTCCTTTTTGAGAGGATATTTCACTCAAATTAGCAGATTTAGCCTCAAGATTAAAGTTATCTGACTAAGGCTTTGGTCGTACCCTTGCGAAAGACGCGCAGTGTCATTGCATGGAGGACGTCTTGCCCCTCGTCATCACCGAAGAGACCCCACCGGATGGCTATGAACGCCTGATCTTTGCCAGAGACGATGAAAGCGGGCTCATCGCCTATATTTGCATCCACTCCACCCTGTGCGGTCCGGCCGCTGGCGGGTGTCGCATGTGGCGCTATGACAATCTGGACGCGGCCCGCACGGACGTGTTGCGACTTGCCCAAGGGATGACGGCCAAGAATGCGCTGGCAG
Source organism: uncultured Roseovarius sp. (assembly GCA_937884705.1). Classification (GTDB taxonomy): domain Bacteria; phylum Pseudomonadota; class Alphaproteobacteria; order Rhodobacterales; family Rhodobacteraceae; genus Roseovarius. The sequence goes on from CAKZYL010000461.1 coordinate 6,142, forward strand.
GTGTCGGTCTGGGCGGCGGCAAATCGGTCATTGTGGGGGATGCTGCCAAAGACAAATCCGCCGACCTGTTGCGCGCCTTTGGGCGGGCTGTGGACCATTTGGGTGGGCAGTACTACACCGCCGAGGATGTCGGGATTTCGCCGGCGGACATGAAGATCGTGTCCGAAGAGACAGCATTTGCCGTGGGGCTAGAGGGCGGAGATCACGGCAGCGGCGATCCATCACCATTCACCGCTGAAGGCGTGTTCCAATGTCTCAAAGTTGGTGCGCGGAACGTGTTTGGCAGGGATGACCTGACGGGTCGGCGCGTGTTGGTGCAGGGCTTGGGCCATGTGGGCATGTCGCTGGCTGAAAAGCTGCATGGCGCGGGGGCATCGCTCATTGTCTCTGACATCAACCAAAACGCGGTGAATGATGCGCGTGATCGGTTTCGGGCGGATACCTGCGGGGTCGATGAGGTTTTCGACGCTCAGATGGACATTTTTGCGCCCTGCGCATTGGGTGGCATTCTGACCATGGACACGGCGCAACGGCTTTCCGCGCAGTTGATCTGTGGCGCGGCCAACAATCAATTGGCCGAAGACGCGGTGGCCGAGGCGCTGCGCGCGCGCGGCGTTCGGTATCTGCCGGACTACGTGGTCAATGCAGGCGGTATCATCAGTGTCGCGGGGGAGATCCATAAGGCGGGCGACAGCTATCGTGAGGCGCGCCTTGCCGGCATTGCCACGCGGATCGAGGAGATCCTGGAGATTTCTGCCAAAACGCAACGCTCCACCACGAGGGTGGCCAACGAGCTGGTTGATCAGGTCCTCGCAGACGCAGCGGGCACGAACCTTGAGCTAACGGCATGAGCGGTGTTGGCAAACCGCTGACGCTCAATGTCCCCGAACCGGAATGCCGACCGGGGGACACTCCTGACTTTACAGATTTTGAGATCCCCAGAGCGGGGGCAGTGGCGCGCCCGCCTGTGGATGTGGCCGCCGATGACATTCGCGACATGGCCTTTTCCATCGTTCGGGTTTTGAACAAAGACGGGCAGGCCGTCGGGGATTGGGCGGGATCCTTGACGCCTGACGATCTGCGCACCGGTCTGCGCCACATGATGACCTTGCGGACGTTTGATGCGCGTATGCTCAACGCGCAGAGGCAGGGCAAAACCAGCTTTTACATGCAAAGTCTCGGCGAAGAGGCGATCAGCTGCGCTTTTGCGCGCGCGCTTGAGCCGGGCGATATGAATTTTCCCACTTACCGTCAGGCCGGCCTGCTGATCGCGGCAGACTACCCGATGCTGACGATGATGAACCAGATTTACTCCAATGCCCATGACCCGCTGCACGGGCGTCAAATGCCGATCTTGTACAGCGCCAAAGCGCACGGGTTTTTCTCAATTTCTGGCAATCTGGGCACGCAGTTTGTGCAATCGGTGGGCTGGGCCATGGCCTCGGCGATATCAGGAGACAGCAAAATCGCAGCAGGCTGGATTGGCGATGGATCTACGGCGGAGAACGATTTTCATGCCGCGATGGTCTTTGCCTCGACCTACACCGCGCCGGTGGTCTTGAATATCGTTAACAACCAATGGGCTATTTCCACATTTCAGGGCATTGCACGCGGTGGCGTGGGCACCTTTGCCGCGCGTGGTCACGGGTTTGGTGTCGCATCCATTCGCGTCGACGGCAATGACTATCTGGCCGTACATGCGGTTGCCAAATGGGCCGCAGAGCGCGCGCGGCTTGGTCTTGGGCCGACACTCATTGAATACGTGACGTACCGCGCCGGTGGGCATTCCTCGTCTGATGATCCATCGGCCTATCGCTCGGGCGAAGAGCCCGGAGCTTGGCCGCTTGGGGATCCGATCGATCGGCTGAAACAGCATCTGATCTCCATCGGCGAATGGTCCGATGAGCGGCACGCCCAAGCGGACGCGGAGATCTTGAGTGACGTGGTCACCGTGCAAAAACAGGCCGAGGCCGTCGGCACTTTGGGTGACGGCAAAGCGCCGTCGCCGCGCGACGTATTCGAAGGCGTTTATGAGACGATGCCCCCGCACCTCATACGGCAGCGCCAGATGGCGGGGTATTGAGCCATGCCGCAGATGACGATGATTGAGGCCATTCGGGATGCCCATGATGTGGCGATGGGCGGGGATAACCGTGTGGTGGTCTATGGCGAGGATGTGGGCTTTTTTGGCGGCGTTTTTCGCTGCACCGCCGGTTTGCAGGAGAAGTACGGCCGCTCCCGCTGTTTTGACGCGCCGATCAATGAGAGCGGCATCGTTGGTACCGCCATCGGCATGGCCGCTTATGGCCTGAAACCGGTGATTGAAATTCAGTTCGCCGATTATGTCTATCCCGCCTACGATCAGATCGTCTCGGAGGCGGCGCGTCTGCGTCATCGATCCAACGGGGATTTCACCTGTCCCATTGTGATCCGCATGCCCACGGGCGGCGGAATTTTCGGCGGGCAAACCCATAGTCAAAGCCCGGAGGCCATCTTTACCCATGTGTCGGGACTGAAGGTTGTGATCCCGTCCAACCCGGTAGATGCCAAGGGGCTGCTCTTGGCCTCAATCGCCGATCCGGACCCAGTGATTTTTCTGGAGCCCAAGCGACTTTACAACGGTCCTTTTGACGGCCATCACGACAGACCGCTGACCACATGGAAAAAACACGCGCTGGGCGCGGTGCCCGAGGGGGATGAAATTGTCCCGCTGGGCAAAGCCAAGATCACACGTGACGGGGCGGATGTGACGGTTCTGGCCTATGGTACAATGGTTTACGTCGCCGAGACCGCCGCCAAAGAGAGCGGCGTGGATGCAGAGGTCATTGATCTGCGCTCGCTATTGCCGCTGGATCTGGAGACCATTGCGGCGTCGGTCAAGAAGACTGGCCGCTGTGTGATCGTGCATGAAGCCACGCGCACATGTGGGTTTGGCGCGGAATTGATGAGCCTGGTGCAGGAGGAGTGTTTCTACAGCCTTGAGGCACCGATCATCCGTGTCACGGGATGGGATACGCCCTATCCCCATGCGCAGGAGTGGCAGTACTTCCCTGGGCCCGCACGGGTCGGCGAGGCCCTCAAACAGGTGATGGAGGAGTAGGCCATGGGCGTGCATCTGATCCGCCTGCCGGACATCGGAGAAGGCATTGCCGAGGCTGAGCTGACCGAGTGGCATGTTGGCCCCGGCGATGTCGTGCGCGAAGATGACCTGCTGGCTGTGGTTATGACGGACAAAGCGGCGGTCGAAGTGCCGTCTTCGGTAGAAGGCAAGGTGCTGGAGCTTGGAGCAGACATCGGAGAGGCGATGGCGGTTGGGTCTGTGCTGATCCGCATCGAGGTGGATGGCGAGGGCAATGAGGCGGAGGCTGCCGGCGAAACGGTCGCGCCTCCTGACATCGAGCGCACCGAAGCCGCGCCCGCGGTCGAGGCTGAAACGTCACGGGAGACCGGCACGAGGCATGGCGAACCCACGGCAAGCCTAACGCGAGCGTCTGCTGTGGCGCGGGCGCAGGGAACGAAGCCGCTGGCCTCTCCGTCTGTTCGTATGCGCGCCCGGCGGGAAGGTATTGACCTGCGTCAGGTTCCTGGCTCTGGCCCGGCCTCTCGCATCAGCCATGCCGATCTTGATCACTGGATCTCAGCGGGGGGTATCTTGCAGGGGCGGACGATCCGGGGCCCAAACACTGGCGTCGAAGAAGTGCGCGTCATCGGCATGCGCCGCCGCATCGCCGAAAAGATGCAGATCGCGAAACGTCAGATCCCCCATATCACCATCGTGGAGCAGGTAGAGATCGAGGCATTGGACGCGTTGCGAGAGGCCTTGAACAAAAAGTATGCAGGCGATCGGCCCAAGCTGACGCTGCTGCCGTTCTTGATGCGTGCCATTGTCGAGGCGGTCCGCGAGCAGCCTGAACTCAATGCCCGTTATGATGATGAGGCGGGTGTCATCTATCGTCATGGCGGGGTGCATGTCGGCATCGCGACGCAGACGCCGGGCGGGCTCAATGTCCCGGTGATCCGGCACGCCGAGGTCGGCAGCCTGTGGGAGAATGCGGCCGAGCTGACGCGGCTGGCCGATGCGGCTCGTGATGGCACGATTGTGCGCGAGGATCTGCAGGACAGCACCATCACCATCACGTCGCTCGGGCCTCTGGGCGCGCTGGCCACAACGCCGATCATCAATCACCCCGAAGTGGCCATCGTCGGAGTTAACAAAATGCAAATCCGCCCTGTCTGGGATGGCCAGCAATTCCAGCCCAGAAAGATGATGAACCTGTCCTGCAGTTTTGATCACCGGGTGGTCGATGGCTGGGACGCGGCGGTGTTCGTGCAGAAGCTGAAATCCCTTCTGGAAACGCCAGCCATGCTCTTTGTAGAGGTGTAAATGCCCGATCTTACATGCAAATTGCTGATCATCGGCGCAGGCCCAGGCGGTTATGTCTGCGCCATTCGCGCGGGCCAGCTGGGGATTGACACAATCATTGTGGATGAAGGGCGCGCGGGAGGCACCTGCCTGAACGTGGGATGTATTCCATCCAAGGCGCTGATCCACGCTGCCGATGAGTTTCATCGGATCACAGAGATGAAGGACAGCCCGCTCGGCATCTCAGCCGCCGCGCCGCAGATTGATCTTAAACAGACTGTCGCGTGGAAGGATGGCATCGTGGGGCGGTTGAACGCGGGCGTGTCTGGATTGATGAAACAAGCGGGCGCGCGGTTTGTGTCAGGTCGCGCGCGCTTTGTGGATGGCAAGACGGTCAGCGTCACCGACGCAGAGGGTCACGAGAGCGAAATCCGCGCCGATTACATCGTGATTGCAACCGGCTCTGCGCCAGTGGAATTGCCTTTTGCGCCCTTCGGGCAGGATGTGCTTTCGTCGACCGAAGCGCTTTCGCTGAGCGACGTGCCCGCCAGCATGGCCGTGATTGGCGGTGGCTATATTGGGTTGGAACTGGGCACAGCTTTTGCCAAGCTTGGCAGCAAGGTGACGGTTCTTGAAGCTGCACGGCACATCATGCCCAGCTATGACAGAGCGCTGATCGCGCCCGTGGAACAACGTTTGCGGGCTCTGGGCGTTAGGGTTCTGAACGAGACCACTGCACAGGGCTATGCCGGTGGTGTACTTTCCACGGATAAAGGCGATGTTGAGGCCGGGAAATTGCTTTTGAGCGTGGGTCGGAGGCCGCGCACGAAAGGCATCGGGATTGAGGAACTTTCGCTCACCATGGACGGCCCCTTTATTCGTATTGATCAAACCTGCCAGACCTCGATGCGGGGCATCTACGCGATCGGAGATGTCACTGGCGATCCGATGTTGGCCCATCGGGCCATGGCGCAAGGCGACATGGTCGCAGAGCACATTGCAGGCCATGCCGTAGCCTGGGACAAACGCGCCATTCCCGCCGTGTGCTTCACCGACCCTGAGATCGTAACCTGCGGCATGCTGCCTGGTGAAATGGATGGAACCGTGTCGAGCGAATTTCCATTCCGCGCCAATGGCCGGGCCATGACCTGTGATGCCGAGGATGGGTTTATCCGGGTTGTCTGGCGGCAAAGCGATCAGGCCGTGGTTGGCATCCAAGCGGTGGGCGCGCAGGTCTCGGAACTCTCGGCCGCGTTCGCTCTGGCGATCGAGATGGGGGCGTGTCTGGACGATATCGCCGCGACCATCCATGCGCATCCCACTCTGTCTGAGGGACTGCAAGAAGCCTGTCTCAAGGCGCAGGACCGTGCGTTGCACATGGTGTGAGAAGTATCGCCTGTCCGGGGTTTTTCAGGACCCTTGAAGAATACTGTCGGCAAGCCTTTTAGCGATCATCAGGACGGCCGCGTAGAGGTTGGGATGCTTGGGATCGCCCACGCTGGAGAGCAGAAACAAATGTGGCATGCCAATC
>CAKZYL010000462.1 GCA_937884705.1 uncultured Roseovarius sp.
ATGGCGCGCCCCAATGCGCAGCCGCTTTATGCGCTGCTCGACATGGCGCCGAAGCTTGATTTCGAACAGCAGATCACGTCGACCAAGCACTATTTCAAAGCTTTGAACGGGCTTGGCCTCACCTCTGCGCTCGACTGTGCGGGCGGGTTTCTGAATTACCCGGATGATTACGGCGTGATCACCGAGCTCAACAATCGCGGCGAGCAGACGGTGCGCATCGGCTATCAGCTTTTCGCGCAGCGACCGCTCTTTGAGCTGGATGATTTCAAGCGCTGGAATGACGTCGTGAAGCCCGACGAAGGCAACGACTTTCTGAAATGCGTCGGTGCCGGTGAGATGCTGGTGGCCTCGGCCTATGACTTTGAGGATTTCAGCTATCCGCGCCCCGAGCTTCCCAAGCGGATGGAAAGCGATCTGCGCCCTGTTCTGGAGTTCCTCTTTGAGAACCGCTGGCCCATTCGTTTTCACTGCACCTATGAGGAAAGCGCGCACCGCCTGCTGAGCCTCATCGAAGAGGTGGGGCAGGACAAAGGTCTCGAAGAGCTGAACTGGATCTTCGACCACGGCGAAACCATCTCCGAGGCCACCATGGAATGGGTTGCGCGGATGGGCGGCGGCATCAGTTATCAAAACCGCATCGCATTTCAGACGACGGCCTATCGCGTCCGCTACGGTGAAGCGGCCCTGCGCGAGGTGATGCCGGTCAAGAAGATGATGGCCTCTGGTGCCCCGCTGGCCGCGGGCACCGATGCGACGCGCGTGTCGTCCTACAATCCGTGGCTTGCCATTCATTGGGCGGTCAGCGGCAAAGGACGCGGCGGCGATGTGATCTGGGATGCGGCCAACCGTTTGGATCGCCATGATGCGCTGCGTCACTGGACAGCGGCGGGCGCGTGGTTCAGCCGCGAACAAGGCACCAAGGGTCAGATCAAGCCGGGGCAGCTTGCCGACATCGCCGTGCTCGACCGCGATTACTTTGCCGTGGCCGAGGACCAGATCACCGAGATCGAGGCGGACATGACGCTCGTCGGCGGCAAGATCGTTCATGCCAAGGCCGGTTTTGCCCAGCACGCCCCCGCGCCTCTGCCCGAACTGCCCGATTGGTCCCCGGTTCCCATCTTCGGCGCCCCCGGTGCCTCCGCGACACAGCCAAATGACATGGCGGCGGAGTAGCCCCTGCCGACCCTCATGAGCAAAAGGAGCGGTCCCATGTTGGACGATACAGATCTCAAAATCACTTACAGTGAGAGCGACACCAAGGGCCGCTACGGCGCATCCATCGCAGGTGTCATGAGCCAGGCGGAACTCACGATATCAAAGGTGTCGGCGAAACTCGTCATCGCCGATCACACCTATGTTCCTGACGAACTGCGCGGGCGCGGCCTGGCTCAGGCGCTGGCCATGCAGCTCGTGGCAGATGCCCGCGAAAGAGGTCAGAGGATCGTCCCGCTCTGCCCGTTCCTGCGCTCCTATGCAGAAAAGCACCGCGAGGAGCTGGCCGATGTCATCCAGTGGTAGTGTCGCAACCTCAAGGCAGACAAAGTCAAGCTCAGCCTGGGCGCCGTTCAGATACCGCGCCTTTGCACTTTTGTGGACGGCCACGCTGATCTCAAACGTGGGCACATGGATGCACGATGTGGGGGCAGGCTGGCTGATGACCACGCTCAATTCCTCTCCTGCCGTGGTGTCGCTGGTGCAAGCGTCCACCACCTTGCCCGTATTCCTCTTCGCGCTCTACGCAGGCACGCTGGCAGACCGGCTGGACAAGCGAAAGATGCTGATCACGGTGAACGTGGTCCTCTTGGTTTTGATCGCGGTGCTCACTCTTCTGGTTCACCTCGATCTGGTGACGCCCGTGCTGCTCATCCTATTCACGCTGGCCATTGGCACGGGCACAGCGTTCATGGCCCCGGCCTGGCAGGCGATCGTGCCCGCCCTTGTGCCGCGTGAGGCGCTTCAGCCCGCGATTGCGCTCAACTCCATGGGCATCAATATCAGCCGCGCGATTGGCCCCGCTCTGGCTGGCGTTCTGATCGCGTCAGTCAGCCTCTCCGCGCCGTTTGCCGTCAACGCGGCCAGCCACATCGTGATCATCGCCGCACTTTTGCTATGGAGATATGAGGGCGGCAGCACCAAGACCTCGCAGCCGGTCTTCAACGCCATGCTCACCGGTCTGCGCCATGTCGGCCATAACCGCGCGCTCAAGCATACGCTGGTTCGGTCCTTTGCTTTCTTCATCTTCGCATCTGCCTATTGGGCGCTCTTGCCGCTGGTGGTGCGCGGTATCGATGGCGGTGGGGCGCGGCTTTACGGTATGCTGCTGACCCTGATTGGCGCGGGGGCTGGCCTCGGCGCGCTCACCTTGCCGAAATTCCGCGCTAAGCTGGATGCCAGCGCCATGGCGGCGAGCGGCACAGTTGGCACGGCGGCGGCGATGGCCGTGCTGGCCACCGCATCCACGCCTTGGCTTGCCTATATCGCGGCGCTCCTGGGTGGGTTCAGCTGGATCGCTGTTCTGACCACATTCAACGTCTCAGCGCAAACGGCCTTGCCCAATTGGGTTCGGGCGCGGGGGCTTGCCGTGAACTTGATGGTCTTTTTCGGGTCCATGGCCTTTGGCTCTGCCTTGTGGGGGCAAGTGGCCACGTTCACATCGACGCCTCTTGCCTTGCTGATCGCCGCCATGGGTCTGCTCCTTGGCCTCGTGCTCACGCGCAACGTCAAGCTTGGACAGGGCGAGCACCTCGATCTGACCCCATCCATGCACTGGCCCGCACCCGATGTCGCGCTTGATCCCGAGGGCCTTGGCAGCCGTGGCCCCGTTATGGTCAAGGTCGAATATCGCATCCGAAAAGCTGATGAGGCTGCGTTCCTCGAAGCTATGCAGGAATGGTCGGGTGAGCGGTGGCGCAACGGTGCCTATGAGTGGCACGTTTTCCAAAGTGCCGAGGATCCTGAGCTTTGGGTTGAAGCCTTCATGCTTTCATCCTGGGAGGAACATCTGGCCCAGCATGAGCGCGTTTCGCAGGAAGACAAGCATCTGCAGGACAAGGTGCGCCGGTTTGATATCCGCGAGAGCGGTCCGGTAGTGAGCCACCTGATCGCGCCATGACTGGAGATGCAGGACATGTGTCTGGCTGGTCCGCGAAGGTTGCAGCCTGCGTCGTAGAGGCCGCGACCCAGCCAATGGCGCCCAACACGGCGTGTGCACACAGGCTTGGGGCCAC
>CAKZYL010000463.1 GCA_937884705.1 uncultured Roseovarius sp.
CGCCAGAATTGGACCTATGACCCGTCCAGCCAGGACCACGCAGACACCATGGCCCACATGGAGGAGACGCTTGGCGCGTTGCAGGCGGAAGTCGACAAGGGGCGCATCCGGGCCTTTGGTCTTTCCAATGAAAGCGCTTGGGGCACGTCGAACTGGCTGCGGATCGCTGAGGAAAAGGGCGGGCCGCGCGTGGCGTCTATCCAAAATGAATACTCCCTCATGTGCCGCCTCTATGACACGGATCTGGCAGAGCTTTCGGTGAATGAAGACGTGGGCCTTTTGGCCTTTTCGCCACTGGCCGCAGGATTTTTGACAGGCAAGTACCAAAACGGGCAGGTGCCCGAAGGCTCGCGTATGGCGATCAACAGCAACCTTGGCGGCCGCCGCACGGACAAGTCATATCTGGCGGTAGACGCCTATCTGAACGTGGCTGAGAAACATGGGCTTGACCCCACGCAAATGGCCCTCGCATGGTGTCTGACGCGCCCCTTCATGTGCTCTGCCATTTTTGGCGCAACGTCCGAGGCGCAATTGCAAACCGCGATCGGCGCGGCGGATGTACGGCTCTCTGAAGAGGTGCTGGATGATCTCAATACGGCGCATCAGGCACATCCGATGCCCTATTGAGCCAAAATCCTGCCTCTCTCTGGGTGCGCGCGCTTGCCCCTGTGACATGGCTTGGCTACACCGGAAGAAGAGCAGACGTGGGGCAGGCACATGCGTATTCTGATCACCAATGACGATGGCATTGACGCGCCGGGTCTCGAGGTTATGCATGAGATCGCCATGGCGCTTGCCGGTTACGATGGCGAAGTGTGGACGGTGGCGCCAGCCTTTGAGCAATCAGGCGTCGGTCACTGCATTTCCTACACGCATCCCCTGATGATCTCGGCCGTGGGCGAGCGGCGCTTTGCAGCGCAAGGCTCGCCTGCGGATTGCGTTCTGGCCGCGTTTCACGAGGTGATGACAGATGCGTTGCCCGACATTGTCTTGTCCGGGGTCAATCGCGGCAACAATTCTGCCGAGAACGCCATGTATTCGGGCACGATCGGTGCGGCCATGGAAGCGGCATTGCAAGGGGTGCCTGCGATTGCCCTGAGCCAGTTTTATGGCCCGCGCAACGTCAACCTGGACGACAAGTTTGAGACCGCGCGTGCGCACGGGCTCAACTGTGTGCGGACTATTCTGGACAAAGCGCCCTGGGACAAGACGGATTACGGCATGTTCTACAACGTCAATTTTCCGCCTGTTCCAGCGGCAGAAGTCAAAGGCATGCGCGCTGTGCGGCAAGGCTATCGCGGGGATGGCAGGTTCGGAATGAAGCCGGCAGACGCCCCATCGGGGCGCACCTTCATGTGGATCACTGGTGCCAATCAACAGGATCCGTCAGGCGACGATACCGATGCCACGGTCAATCTCGATGGCTACATTTCTGTCACGCCGATGCGGGCGGATCTGACAGCCCACGATGCTCTGGAGGCGCTCAAAGTCATCGAATGAGCGTAGACCCCGCCCATATCGCCGAACGCAAAATGCAGTTCCTCTTTGCTCTGCGGTCGCGTGGGGTGACCGAGGCGCGGGTGCTTTCGGTCATGGAACGCGTGGATCGCGGCCTTTTCGTGCGGGGTCACTTCGCAGATCGGGCCTATGAGGATATGCCGCTTCCCATCGGGTGTGGGCAAACCATCTCGCAGCCTTCGGTCGTCGGGCTGATGACGCAGGCGCTCAAGCTGTCTGGCCGCGAGAAGGTGCTGGAGGTTGGCACCGGCTCTGGCTATCAGGCCGCGATCCTGAGCCAGTTGGCGCGACGGGTTTACACGGTGGATCGCCACAAGCGGCTGGTGGTGGAAGCGTCAGCAATTTTTCGCGACCTGGATCTGACAAATATCACCGCTGTGACCGCCGATGGCAGCCATGGCTTGCCTGATCAGGCGCCGTTTGACCGGATTTTGCTCACGGCGGCCGCTGAGGACACGCCGGGGCCGCTCTTGGCGCAGTTGAAAATCGGGGGTATCATGGTGCTGCCGGTGGGGCAGTCTGATGCTGTGCAAAGTCTTATTCGGGTGTCGCGCAGTGCGACAGGATATGACTACGATGAGCTTACCCCGGTGCGCTTTGTCCCCTTGGTAGAGGGCATTGGCCGCGACGGTTGATGCAGACAGGTGCCGTAAGAATGAGGCAAACAGCCCCCGCTGGTGATAAGAGGGGCCAGGACATGAGGACCTGATCGAGATGACGTCATACGCAGTGAGATATAGCCTTTGGATGGGCACTGCTCTGGTGATTGCCGGCTGTTCTGGCCCGGCTGATTTTGACGTGCGAGGAGGCTTTGGAGACGCGCCCTCCACGGCAGAGGCCGCGCGCAATGCCACGGCGACAGCCAACCGGCCTGTGCCCGACGCCCGCGGGGTGATTTCTTATCCTAGCTATCAGGTCGCGGTGGCGCAGCGCGGCGACACGGTGAACAGCCTCGCCGCTCGCGTGGGCACGGACGTGTCGCAGCTGGCGCGGTTCAATGGTCTGCAGCCCGGCGACACCTTGCGCGATGGTGAGATTGTCGCTTTACCCGGTCGGGTCAGCGAACCTGCAGGCGGGCCGATCACACCCGGCGCGGTCGATATCACATCGCTTGCCGGCTCTGCCATTGACGCCGCTGATGCCTCAGGCAGCGGCAATGTGACCACATCGACGCTGGAACCGGCCCCGACAGGCCAGCCGAGGGGCGTGACCGGTGTTGAGCCCGTGCGCCACCGCGTGGCTCGTGGCGAAACCGCGTTTTCGATCTCGCGGCTCTATCAGGTGTCTGTCTCTAGCCTGGCCTCCTGGAACGGGCTTGGAAGTGACTTTGCCGTGCGCGAAGGACAGCAGCTTTTGATCCCGGTCGCCTTGGCTGCTCCGAGCGACGAACCAGAAAAGGAATTGATCGCGCTGCCAGGGGTGGGGTCGCAAACTCCAGAGCCGCCGAGCGCATCGAAGCCTCTGCCGGATGAAGAAACGACGCCCGTCTCAGAGCCTGTGGAAACCGTGGCGGCCCCAGATCTGAGCGAGCCCGAACAGGCCAGTGCGGCGCGAATGATTATGCCTGTGGAGGGCGCGATTGTGCGCGAATACGCTGCTGGTCGCAATGATGGCATTTCTATTTCAGCGACGCCGGGCACGCCGGTTCGGGCCGCGGCCTCTGGGGTCGTGGCGGCGATTACGGAGGATACCAACGGCGTGCCGATTATCGTTGTAAAACATCAGGACAATCTGCTGACCGTCTATTCCAACATCGACAAAGTGGCCGTGCGCAAAGGCCAAACAGTCAGTCGCGGTGCGAAACTGGCAGAAATCCGATCCGGGGGCAGCAGGGCGATGAATTTCGAGGTGCGTGAAGGCTTTGACAGCGTCGATCCTGGCCCGTATCTGAACTAGTCCGGGGGCCAGCCCCCGTCGCCTTTGGCGCCTCCCCCGGGATATTTGTGGCCAGAAAAAGCAAGCGCTATGTTGTTCTGTCTGGGTGAAGATATCCCCACTAACGGCGTGAGATCTTCAGATCGGGATGCCACGGCGGCCTGCA
>CAKZYL010000464.1 GCA_937884705.1 uncultured Roseovarius sp.
ACGAGGGCAAATCGCGCCTCGCGCCGCTGACGGCTGAAGAACGAGCGGTGATCCGCGAGGGCCTCTTTGATGAGGAGTTCACCGAACGAGATCTCTTCAAGGCCAACATACGAGAAAATCAGCCCTTCCGGTCCGTGTCTTTTGAGGCGCGAGGTGTGTCTGCCCATGCCCGGCTTGCGGCGTATCTGGAGGCATCCGCATGAGTGTCAATGCGCAGATTGTCAGCGCGGGCGATGCGCTTGAGACGCTGGAGGCCGGGTGGCAGGCACAGAGCGCAGGGCATCTTACATCTTCGTGGATGTTGCACGGGCGACCCGGCGTGGGTAAGACGCAGCTGGTGACAGAGCTTGCCCAGCGCATTGGCGGGAGGCTGTTTGATATCCGCCTGACCACAATCGAGCCGCAGGATTTGCGCGGTCTGCCATACTACGATCACGACACAAAAAAGACGGTCTGGTATCGCCCCGAAGATCTGCCGGATGATCCGGGGCAGCCGTCAGTCCTGTTTCTGGATGAGTTGACGGCGGCTTCGCCCAATTTGCAGCCGACGGTCTATGGCCTCTTGCAGGAGCGGCGGGTGGGGCGGCATGTGCTGCCCGCGTCAGTCTTCATCGTGGCGGCGGGCAACACGGTGGATGACGGGGCGATCGCCTATGAGATGGGCACGGCGCTGTCGGATCGCTTGATCCATCTTCAGGTCAATGCCGACGCCAAGGATTGGCTGGAACACTACGCGGTGGACCGCGGGCTGTCGCCCATGGTAACGGCGTTTCTGCGCGCGCGGCCTGATCTGTTGGACACGACGGAACAGGCACTCAGGCGCGGGGATATGATCGCGTGCACGCCGAGATCGTGGGAACGTGTCAGCGATATCGTGACGGCTGTGACGGACAAGGTGCTGCGTCATACGATGATCTGCGGCACAGTGGGCAATGCGCCGGCGGCGGAGTTTGCGCAGGTGGCCGCAGAGCTTGAGGCACTGGTGTCACTGGACGAGATCATGGCCGCGCCAAGAGGCAAGCGCGCAGGGCTTTATCCCAATTCGATCAATGGCTTGGTTGGGTTGATCTATGCGCTGGTGGCGCAAGCGAAGGAAGCCAATATCGAGGATACCATCGACATTATGGCAGACCTGAAGAACATGGACGCGCCTGGCATTCCGCTGGCGGAGCTGACGAGTTTTGGGTTCGAAATCCTCATTCGCAAGGCGATGGCAGAAGGGCTGGCCGAGGCATTCCGCAGCTCTGCGGCCTATCATGCCTATGCCGAGGAGCGCGCAGCGACGGGCGCGCTTTGAGGGCCCCATGAAACACTCTGCCCGCGTTGGGCCTGCTTTGGCGCGGCTGCCCGAGGTCGATCCGGCGATCGCGGCGCTGGCGCTCTGGTGCAGCTATCGCGATACGGATGGCCCCACGACCACAGAGGGCGACATCATCCGGATCGGGCCGGAGTTTCCGCTGCTGCCGATCTCGGAACAGACAGGCGTGATCGCGCACCATGTGCTGCATGTGGCGCTGCGCCATTCTGCGCGGAGGGCGGCGGCGCGGGAGCGGCATGGCGCGCGGTTTCGGCCTCAGCAGTACGATCTGGCCTGTGATGCCTTGGTGAATGAGGCGCTCTTGCAAGGGGGGCACGCCCTGCCACGACCTGCCGTGCGCGCCGCCGAGATCTTGGCGCTTCTGCCAGCGGAGGAGCGGCCCGGCAATGTGCTGGCGGATTGGGACAGTGATCAACTTTATGCCGCGATGCGGGTGGCGTCGGCTGAGCAGGCCTC
>CAKZYL010000465.1 GCA_937884705.1 uncultured Roseovarius sp.
GCAATGTCGTGAGCGGCATCGCCGCAGCGGCGGAAGCTGGGATGGAACCGGGCGCTTTGCCAACGATCCGTTCGTCCACCAGATGCAACTCGGAATTTGTACCGGGCCGGTTCACGGCCCCCGCATAGTAAACCTTATCCCCAACCGAAAAACGGCTGACCGCGTCACCTATGCTGACAACTTCACCGGCGGCATCCCAACCCAGGATGTCAGGTGCCCCCTCCGCGGGAGCACGCCGCCGCCGAATTTTGGTATCTACGGGATTGACCGAAACCGCTTCGACCTTCACCAACAGATCGTGGCCCATCGCCACGGGTGTCTCAGCCTCGAAGTCGATCAACGCGTTGGGTCGATCAATTGGACCTGTTTCCGTGTATCCGACAGCTTTCATAGCGTGCTCCTGTGGTTTGCTACCTAGCCGATGATGCTCATCTCATTGAGGGTGAACTCTTCGACGGCCCCATCTGTCGCGTGCATGTATGCGGCGAGGTGCGGAGCGCCCATGTGGGTCTGCCACAAGTCGCGGCTTTCCCAGTTCTCGTAGAACAGGAAATGCGCCGGGTTCTCGTTGTCCTGGTGCAGATCATAGTTGATGCAGCCAGCTTCGGCGCGGGTGATGTCGATCAGTTTGAGAAGCTCGGCCTTCACGAGGTCGATCTTGTCGGGATTGGCTTTGATGTTGGCAACGATGGTGAGCTTGGCCACTGGAAGGATCCTTTGTTTGAGCTTTATGCCCAAAGTTTACGAGGCCGCTATTTCGGGATAAATAGGCGAGATGCAAAAATATAATCCGGATTTAACGGCTAATGTTGCTCGATAACCTCCGCCTGTTCATGATCATCGCCGAGAAGGGCAGTCTGGTTGCCGCGGCGCGCGAGACCGGCATGTCCACAACAACCGTCTCTGAACGTCTAGCTGCCCTCGAAGCCCACTACGGCGTGGTGCTGTTCAATCGAACGACCCGTTCCATCAGCTTAACAGAGGAGGGCCGTACGCTCGTAGACGGGGCAAGAGCAATCCAGAGTGAAGTGACTGATCTCGACACGCGCATTCGCCATGGAGCCGAGACGCTGTCTGGGCTGATCCGGATCTCGGCACCGGTCGATCTTGGCCGCAGCATAATCTCGCGGGCGATCTCCGCCTTCACCGAAGAAAACCCTGCGGTCTCCATCGAACTGTCCCTGTCAGATGGATACATTGATCTTGTCGGACAGGGATTTGACATGGCAGTCCGCTTTGGCAACGTCACAGACTCAACCCTCAGAGTCCGAAGCCTCGGGACGTTCCAACGTCTTGTATGTGCAGCCCCGGCGTACTTGGAAAGACATGGAACGCCACAGTCCCCTGACGATCTGAGACACCACAATTGCCTGGTGATGCGCTTCGGTGAAACGTTGGACAACGTTTGGGAGTTTGGCACTGGATCAAACCGGCACCGCGTCACGGTCCGTGGGAGCCGCGTTGTGAATGATGGTTGGCTCATTCGGTCTTGGGCGCGGGCCGGACACGGTATCGTCCTGAAATCGGAATTGGATGTGGCCGAGAACATCCGATCTGGATCACTGGTTTCCTTGCTTGAAGACCATCTGCCGCCACCAAACCCTTTGCAAATGATGTTCCCACCGGGGCGGGCCCAGCCACGTCGAGTGTCCGCATTTGCGGACTGCATTCGCGTCACAAGCCCTCGCTCCCTCTTCGACGCATAAAGCGTTCTCGCCAGTCAGAACTTGTACCAGGAGAACAAGTCGCGTGGCCACCCGTTCCAGTTACGCCAGCCAAGTTCCTGGCGAGGATCGGCAGTAACTTCGGCCGGTTCTTCGTTTGTTGACGACTGAAAAGCATCAAAAAAGCCAGCCAATCGCGGAAACAATTGAAACCACGGAAGATGGCAGGCCTTTCACTGCGAAGATATCATTGTTTTAGCGTTCGGACCCGGCTCTACCGCCACAAAGAGGCATACGACGCGAGCGCGCCCTGTAGCTTGGCCAGTATCCTGTTGGCCGGGCTTGGCCTAGGGAGAGGACCTGTTGCCAAACGCTCCACCACTGTCTCAACCGGGCAGGGCAGACGCGTCATCGGATCAAAGTAACGGGGATAGTCTATAAGTGCTGCGTGTGCCAAGCCTTCGATCGATGGCTGGGCGGATCTGCGCGCGGGCACGCGGCCTATATCCTGCGTCAAGCCCCATCCCGCATAGAACGGCGCGCCGGTTGTGGTGACGGATACGCCCCGCAACAGCGCCTCAAACCCCATGAGCGATGTCATGGTCCACAGGGCGTTGACCTCTCCGAGCAGGGTGGCTGGATCTGCCTGCGTCAGCACCTGATCTGCGAGTGCTGTTAGCGCGTCTTCGGGCACAGCGCCCTCTCGCAATCCGGCCTCAACATCGGGATGCGGCTTATAGAGGATGATTGCATCAGGGTTTTCTTGCCGAGTGAGTTCCAGCAGCTCCAGGTTGCTGGCCACTGTTCCTGCACCCAAAACGATCGACGCATCGTCCTCCACCTGCCCAGGCACTAGAATGCGATGACCTTCCGGCAGCTGTGGCGCGCTTTGACCAAGATTGTATTTGCTGAGACCGGCCCGCGTGAGGTAGGCGATCAATCGGTCGGCCCGCCATTTCTGATCGGGACGCAGCGTGGCGCGGGCCGTGATCAACTGTTCAAGGCGGCTGGCCCTGGCAGGATCGTAGTAGATGCCAAGATCATCGCAGACGAGCGACAGCGGCGGAATAAGATCCGCGCCCAGGCCGCGAGAGCGCAGAAACCCATCCTCCACGCGGACCGCAGTTTCGGGCGCGCTATCCTGCTGAGAGGCCCAGACCATAGACGGCCTGTCACTCTTGGCTGGCCCTTCCACAAAGCGGACCCGTCCATGCTGGCCGAAGAAAGTGCGCAGGGGCTTGCGCTTCCAAAGGCGCATGCCGTAGGCGTCCCACCCGCGGTGATCCTCTCTCCAGGCCCGGGTTTGCGCCTCAAGGATCGCGATGGCGTCTTCCAGCTCACACAGGGCGTCGGTGTGGGGATTGTACCATTTGGGGTAGAGAATACAGGCTGCCGCAAAAAGCTGTGCGCGTGTCAGGCGACGACCGCGGCGCGGAAAGGCGAGGGGATGGCGATCATCTGTGAGGTGCCAGCCCGCATAAAAAGGTCGGCCAAAGACCCTGGGCTTATGGTCCGCAAGGATTGCCTCAAACCCCAATTGAGAGCTGACTGTATAGACGGCCACTGCCCCCTCCAGCAGTTTCCATGGGCTGACCGGATCAGCAAAGAGCCGAATGCGATCGTTTTCGTCCTGGGCGGAAAAATATCCCTTGCGGTGGCCCTGTACCGTTTCTGGATGCGTCTTGATCAGGATGGGCGCGCCGGGGTTGTCCTCCTGCGCCCAATAGAGCATTTCCTTAAAGCTTGCTGCGTTTGCCCCGCCATGGGTGACAGAGGCATCCCCTTCGGTCTGGTCGATCACCAGCACGTAGCCGGGATCGGGGACGGGCCCGCTTGGATCAAAGCCCGTGTATTTGGTCAGGTCCGCCTCTTTCAGACGGGCGATAGCCCCTCGTGCACGGTCAAGAAGCGCCGTGTCATCCAGCGGGTGCGACGCGAGACATGTTTCAAGATCAGATGGCGCATCACCGTTGAAATGTGTGCCTGTCTGATCGATCACCAAGCCCAAAGGCGGCTCACCCGATCTGCCCGGTTGCAAAGACCGCAAGAAGGCATCCTCGACGCGCACCAGGCTGGCACCGGTCGCCTGCGCGACGCTCTCGCCTCTTGCGGCGTATGGCGAATGGCCCCAAACCGCGATCAGGTCATCCGAGCCGGGTTTGCCCAGCTCCAGCGCATACCCCGACAGCTCCA
>CAKZYL010000466.1 GCA_937884705.1 uncultured Roseovarius sp.
ACAACACCTTTGATGTCTACACGATCAGCTTTGGCATCCGGAATGTCACCCGCCCGCAGGAGGCCCTCAATGAAGCGTTTCGCGTGCTGAAACCCGGTGGGCGGCTGATGGTCCTGGAATTCAGTCAGATCCCCAATGACATGCTGCAGAAGGCCTATGATCTTTACTCCTTCAACATCATTCCGCGGATGGGTCAGGCCATTGCCGGGGATCGGGACAGCTATCAGTATCTTGTTGAATCCATTCGCAAGTTCCCTGATCAGGAAACATTCCTCGGCATGGTGCGCGATGCGGGGTTCGACAACGCCAAGTACCGCAATCTGAGCCTCGGCATTGCCTGTCTGCATTCGGGTTGGAAGCTCTGAGCCATGCGTGGCCCGCATAATCTCCTGCGGCTGGTGCGCACCGGCGCCACGCTCGAGCGTACTGGCGCGGCGCAAGAGATCTTCGATGCCATGGATGCGCCGCCCTTGGTGCGCGGTGCCGTGCGGATTCTGGGCTGGCCCTTTCAATGGCTGGGCTATCGCGGCAACCCCAGTGAGCCGCCCACCGTGCGGGCGCTGACGGCGCTTGGCCCCGCCTACATCAAATTCGGACAGATCTTTTCAACCCGGCCTGACATTGTCGGCACCGATTTGGCCAATCAGCTGCGCGTTTTGCAAGACAAGCTGCCCGCCTTTGAGGTCCAAACGGCCAAAGCCTCGATCGCGCAGGAGTTGGGGCAGCCGGTCGAAGAGATTTTCAGCGAGTTCAGTGATCCGATTGCCGCGGCCTCCATCGCGCAGGTGCATCAGGCCCGGTTGAAGACCGGAGAGAAGGTAGCCGTCAAAGTGCTGCGGCCGGGGATTGAAAAGGCCTTTCGCACCGATATTGACGCGTTCTACTTCGCCGCCAGCATGATTGAGCTTTTGTCCCCCTCCTCACGGCGTCTGCGCCCCACCGATGTAATTGGCCACTTTGAGGGCGTTGTCTTGGGTGAGCTTGATCTGCGCCTTGAAAGTGCATCGGCCTCAGAGTTCGGGGCCAACACGGCAAAGGATGCGGGCTTTTCGGTGCCCTCCATCGCGTGGGATTTTTCGGCCCGCCGCGTGATGACCCAAACCTGGGTTGAAGGCCAGCCTCTGGGCGACAATCACGCGCTGGATGCCGCCGGGCATGACCGGGTGGAGCTGAGCGAGAGGGTCTTGCAGCTTTTCCTGCGCCACGCGCTGCGGGACGGTTATTTTCACGGCGACATGCATCAAGGCAATCTGAAAGTGGCGCCCAACGGCGACATCGTGGCCTTCGATTTCGGGATCATGGGCTACATCGATGAATACACCCGCAAGGTCTATGCCGAGATCCTGTTTGGCTTTATCCGCCGCGACTATCAACGCGTGGCGGAGGTGCATTTTGAGGCCGGCTACGTGCCCGCAGATCGCGATGTGAACGAGTTTGCCCGTGCCCTGCGCGCCGTGGGAGAGCCGATCTTCGGCATGGATGCCTCGCAGATTTCCATGGGCGCATTGCTGAGCTATCTCTTTGAAGTAACTGAACGATTTGGGATGGAAACGCGCACTGAGCTGATTTTGTTGCAGCGTACGATGGTCGTGGTGGAAGGCGTGGCGCGGTCTCTGAACCCGCAGATCAATATCTGGCAGGTGGCCAAGCCGGTGGTGGAAGAATACATCCGCCTCAATGTCGGCCCTCGGGCCGCGTTGCGCGATCTTGCGCGGACCGTTGAGGTGATCACACGCTACGGGCCGCGTCTGCCGGGGATTGTCGAGGTGGCCTTGCTGCGCCAGGTTCAGCTAGACCCGGAACCGCCCAAAGCGTCCCTGTGGACCTATCTCACATGGGCTGCCATCGGCGGCGGCGCGGGGTGCGCTCTCACGCTGGCTGCACTTTGGTTTCTTTAGAGCGTTTGGGGTATCAACCGAGTCAGTGGCGAACGTCAAGATACGCGCGTCGGATCCAACGGGCCTTGGGGTTTCCACATGAGACTTAAGGCCTGGTTTTCTTTGCGCGCCTGAGAGTTGCGCCATGAGCGCAATCATCTGCCGTATCCTCAAAATTTTGGATTGTTTCGTTGTTGCGTCCGCACTGTTTCGCTATGGTCACCCAAAAGTAAAAACTGAGGCTGGTGGAGAAAATTCGTGATCCGTAGGTTTGGTCTTATTTTGACCTTGCTGGCAGCACTCATGTTGCCAACTTTCGCGAATGAACGCTCGCTCACGACCACTGTGACCAACAGCTTCGGCGTGCCCAGTGGTCTGATCGATATGCCCACGGCCGAAATGGCGCCTGACGGGCAGCTGTCGATCAATGTGTCCCATTTCAGCGGCTACACCAGAAACACCGCGACCTTTCAGCTGACGCCTTGGTTGAGCGGCAGTTTTCGCTACATCGGGATTGATGATCTCACCCCGCTTTTCGACATCTATTATGACCGCAGTTTCGACATTCGGCTGCGGTTGATGGAAGAAACAGATTACCTGCCCGGCGTCGCCATTGGCCTGCAGGATTTTCTCGGCACAGGTGTCTTGTCGGGCGAATACATCGTGGCCACCAAACAGTTCGGCGAACGTCTGCGCGCGACGGGGGGTGTCGGTTGGGGGCGTCTGGGCAGTCGCAACAGCTTTGGATCTTTGGGCAGCCGCCCTGGGTTTTCTTTTGAGGGCGTGGGCACCGGTGGCAATTTCCGCTTTTCTGAGTATTTTTCCGGTGACATGGCGCTTTTTGGCGGGTTTAGCTATGACGCCACAGACAAGATCAGCTTTAGCGCGGAGTACTCCTCCGACGCCTATGAGTTTGAGAACCAGCAAGGTGTCTTTGACGCCGACTCGCCCTTCAACTTTGCCGCGACATACAAGGCCAATGACAATCTGATCTTTCGGCTTTTCTCGGTTTACGGCCAAGAGGTGGGGCTGACGGTCAATGTCACGCTCAACCCGCGCCAACCCGCGACAGAAACGCAAGGGCCCGCACCGCTGCCGGTCGCGGTGCGTGATCCGGCCCGGATCAATGATCTTGGGTGGTCGACAAACCCGATTGAGCAGATCGCGCTGAGCAGCCAGCTGGAGAAGTTCATTGAGCAAGAAGGGCTGACGTATGTCGGCGCGGATATCACCGACAGAACAGCCCATGTGCGCATAGAAAACGGCATATTCCAGTCCGAGGCGCAGGCCCTTGGCCGCACAATGCGGATCATGAGCCGCATGCTGCCGCCGTCGGTTGAGACATTCCATGTCACCGTAGAAAGCAATGGCCTGCCCTTGATGACCACCACGATGTCGCGCACCGATCTGGAGCGGCTGGAATACGAAAAAGAAGACCTCGCGCTGCAGGCGGCGAGCTTTTCTGACAGCATCCGGTTCGGCGATGTGCCCGAACCCAAAGCCGATGTGTATCCGAATTTCACCTGGAGCGTTTCGCCCACGCTGCGCTTTTCGGCCTTTGACCCCGAAAACCCGTTTCGGGCGGATCTGCGCATCAAGGCGCGGGCCAATTATGACTTCGGCCAAGGTTGGTTGCTGAACGGCGCTGTCTCGGTGCGCGTGCTGGGCAATCTGGGCGAGATTGATCGCCCGGTAAACTCGCAACTGCCGTTCGTGCGCACGACCATCGCGGCCTACAACTACCGCTTTGGCCCGACCATCGATCAGTTGACCCTGACAAAACTGGCGCGTATTGCGCCCGATGTTTATGGCCGGGCGAGCATCGGATATTTTGAGCTGATGTATGCCGGTGTATCGGGTGAGGTGCTGTGGAAGCCGGTGGACAGCCGCTTGGCCCTGGGTGTTGAGCTCAACTATGTCCAGCTGCGCGAACAGGATCAGAGATTTGGATTTGCCAGCCACACCACCCCGGGCGGCACCATCCCCCATGTGAACGGCCATGTGTCCGCCTATTATGAGCTCAACAACGGCTATCAGGCCAATGTGCATGCCGGGCGCTATCTGGCCGGTGACTGGGGCGCCACGTTTGAATTCTCCCGCGAGTTCAACAATGGCTGGCAGATCGGCGCGTTTGCCACATTCACCGATGTCTCGGCCGAGCAGTTCGGGGAAGGCTCTTTTGACAAGGGCCTGTTCTTCCGAATTCCATTTTCCTGGATCATCGGCACGGAAACCAAGCGCGGATACTCCAACATCATCCGACCGGTGCAGCGGGATGGCGGGCAACGCGTTATCGTGCCAAACCGGCTCTATGACATCGTGAGCGAGCCGCATCGCGCCAATGTGGCATCAAGCTGGGGGAAATTCTGGAAATGACCCTCAAACACTCTCTCAGCCTCTTTGCCCTGCTCGGGCTCATGGTCCTGGCCTCATGCACAAATGACGACACGCGGTTGGATCCCAAACAGCTGACGACCATCGTGCGGGAGAGCATCAGCCAGCGCAATGCACCGCCGCGCGACAAGGATGCGATCATCGAGGCGGCGAGCCGCGAGGCTTTGTCACTGACCTCGCCCGAGGATCCGTTGGCCAGCATACAATTTGACAGCGTCGGCATCGCCGCCGTGCTGCGGGAGATTGAAAAGAACGGTCAGCACACGGTCTGGGCCGCCTGGGGCTCCAGCGATCGAAAATCCATCGTAACGAAGAACGGGATGATCGCGGCGACACGGGGACTGCGCAAGGATCTTATGTCGTCTGAGGCCGATGCCGTGCTCGATCTGGTGCGCAACCGCAAAGAAGGCAATGTGCCCTATACCCTGCGCTATCTCGACGGGGATTTTGTCATCATTGAAGCGAAGTACACCTGCACGGTCGAGCGGGGCTATGACAAGACGGTGGCCCTTGCAACGGGTCCCGCGCCGGCGCTGCAGATGTTTTCAAGCTGCGTGTCCGCCAACCGCCAATTCGTCGATCTGTTCCTGGTGGATCGCTCCGGCAGAATCCTAGAGATGCGCCAATGGGTTGGGCCGGTTCTTGGCTTTGCCTACATGTCCCAACTCAGATAGGCGGCCGCGGTTAAACCCCAGGGGCAAAGCGGGCGCAAAAGCAGCAGACAGTGATAAAAAACGGGCTCAGATGAGCCCGTTTGTTTTTCAGGCGACGAGGACCTTGTTAGTTCGTTGTCGTTGTTGTGCCGATGACGTTACCGTCGTCGTCAAGAACCAGCGCCAGACCGAAGACCGCACCAGCAGCAATCGCAAGGATGGCTTCATCGCTGAGGCTTGTCAGGTTCGCGCCCTGTGTTGACACAAATGGGTCTGCTGATTGCGAAGCCGCAGCTTGTGTGTCTGCTGTTTGTGCAACTGCAGGTGCAGCAATAACCGTCGCCATAGCAGCGGCTGCCACGAATTTCATATGCTCTGTCATTTTAATCTCCAAACCGGTTTAGAGATCGCTCGGACCTCAAACCCGAACGATAATCTGATCGTTTTGATAATTCAATAAGTCTGTCCTGGGAAGCGCCATATGAGCAAAGCATGGCCATCTGGCAAAATTACAACGCAGATTTTACAAAAATGACGGGTTTGGCATACATTTTGAACATACCCGCCGGCAAAACGTTCTGCGAGAACAGCGATGCAACGAGTATCGCTTAACGCGAGCCGCGCCATTCGCCTTTGGCGGATGTCTCAGGTTCAAGGCGAAGAACTTTGGGTCGGTTCGCGCAGTGCGACGATCTCATA
>CAKZYL010000467.1 GCA_937884705.1 uncultured Roseovarius sp.
GCGGAAAGTAGTGTTTTGAGTGCGGCGCGAGCGCGTTTCTGATCAGGCTTTGCGCGGTTGCTGCGCTGCAGGAAAGATCTTTGCCAGTTCGCGGAGGTTTTGGGCTGTGGCGGCAAGCAAGAATTCGTCGTTTGCACCGCACGGGCCACGCAATCGTAATCGTCCCAATCCAAGAGTGCGTTTGAGGTGGGCGAAGAGCATTTCAACGTTCTTCGGGAGCTTCATCGAGATGTTGTAATGGCGCGTATTCTTTGCATCGCAACCGTTGTCTCGAACAGATGGCGCAGCAGTTCGCTCTCACGAAAGCGGCCATGTCTGTCCTTGGAAAAGGTGGAATGGTCAGCCATGATGGGGCTACGGCAAGAAACACAAGCGGCGTTTTTCAACGCAATCGGCCCAAAGCACCCGATGTTGCGCTAGGCACTAAAGGCTGCTTTGGGGTATCACAAAAAAAAACGGAGTGACGTCTTATGTCTGGCACGCAAATTTCGCCACTCGCCCCAGCGCTGCGTTTGCCATGCGGCGCGACGCTAAAGAACCGGATCGCAAAGTCCGCGATGTCCGACTCTCTCGGCGACGGCGCTGGCAATCCAACCAATGATCAGATCAAGCTTTACGAACGATGGGCCAAGGGGGGGCTGGCGCTGTCAATTATCGGCGAAGTTCAAGGCACTCCCCATTTTGCGGAAAAGCCCGGCAACCTCGTCTTGAACAGCCACTCAGATCGGAAAGTGTTCGAAAGCCTTGCGACGGCAGGCGCGACTGACGCCGCGCAGTTATGGCCCCAACTTGGACATGCGGGCGCCATGGCGGACGCCGCAATCAGCACACCAAAGGGACCAAGTGCGCTTGCGCTGCCGGGTCTGACCTGTGGCGCGTTTTCGTTGGAGGAGATAGAGGCGCTACCAGCCGAGTTTGCGCGCACTGCCAGCCTTGCGAAAAAGTGTGGGTTTGCGGGCGTGGAACTGCACGCGGCACATGGTTTTTTGCTCAACCAATTCCTTTCGCCATTGTTCAACAAACGAGAGGATGCCTACGGAGGCTCTCTGCGCAACCGCATGCGGTTGGTGCTCGAAGTGATCAGCGCCGTGCGCGGGGCCGTTGGCCCTGAGTTTCCAGTTGGTATCAAATTGAACGCCACAGATCAGCTTGAGGGCGGCTTTTCCGAAGATGAATCCCTTGACGTCATTGCCGCAGTGGACAAAACGGCGATAGACCTCATCGACATCAGCGGCGGCACATATTTTCCTGGTGCCACGTCGTCATCTGACCGCGTTGGATCTGGCCCCTATTTCGTGGAGTTCGCAGGGCGCGCCCGCGCAAGGACAAACATACCCTTGATGGTCACAGGTGGGTTCAAAACCTTGGCGGAAGCGGAACATGCCATTGCTGACGGCAAAGCCGATGTTGTGGGGCTGGGACGCGCGTTGGTCGTTGATCCGGAACTGCCGTCCTTTTGGCTGTCAGGTCAGCGCGGCACGCCGGGTTTTCCACGCTTCAACACCCCGCCAGAAGGCGGTGTAACCGCTTGGTACACAATGCAGATCACGCAGAATGCAAGAGGCGAGACCGCGCTTTCGCCTGACGATCTAGAAGAAGCGATCGCAGCATATGAAAGCCGGGACGACGCGAGGCGTCAGATTTGGAATTCCAAGCTGATCTGAGATTGGTGTCGCCGCGGCGAAAGCTCATGTCATCCGGTTTGGGGTGTTTCGAGACGTTTGCGGCGAACGTCCGATCCGAGCGCAGAGTTTCGGATGCTGCAGACTACAGCAACGTGATCGAACTCTCGAAAGCAAACCTTAGCTGATGTCGTCTATGCCTGTCTCTGAGGCTATCGCTTGGGCCACGACCAAGATACCGGCTCTGCCGCCGGAACGATCGTTTCACCTGTGTCTTTCTCGAGATGATGCGCGAGTACATCATCGCCGCTAAGCGCTTCAGCCAATATCTGATTGTGTGAAACGACAATGATCTGACTTCTTTTGGAAGCTTCCTTGATCAGGCGCGCCAATGGGGGGATCAAATCAGGGTGAAGGCTTGTCTCTGGTTCATTCAGAACCATCAGGCTTGGCGGTCGCGGCGTCAATAAGGCCGCTATAAGAAGCAGGTATCGCAAAGTACCATCGGACAATTCAGCGGTGCTGAGGGAGCGCAGAAGCCCGTGCTGTCGCATACTGAGGGCGAATAGCCCATCTCTTTCCTGAACGTCGACTGAACTACCTTGAAATGCGTCAAGGATCGTCTCATCCAGAGTGACAGGATCGCCGATTTCCCGAATTGTCTCAATAGCCGCAGCCAGGTCTGAACCGTCACTCGCAAGGATCGGCGTTCTGGTGCCAATTTGTTGCTTTCTGGCAGGAGCGTCACGATCAGTTCGAAGTTGATCATAGAACCGCCAATTCCGCATGCGGTCCCGCAAATGTAACAGCTCCAATGCGTCTTTCGGGTCTGCAGCATGGGTCATCATGCTATCAAACGGCGGGAGCGATGTGGCTGCCTGGTTCCAAGAACCAGCCTCTGATCTCACTCTGACACTGGGGCCGTGACGCTCTGCAAGTGCGTTGCTTCTGCTCAAGTTCTCCCCGATCCACATTGCTTCGGTCTTGATCTCCGGATCGTTAGAGAACGCGGAGACTTCTGCTGGTAATCCAAGCTCGACGGCATACCCGTAGTCTTCGGACGCAAATCCAAGCTTGAGACCAATTGGTTTGCTTCGCACTGTTCCAGTAATGGGTACTTCACCCGATTTCATCCTGCGTGACAGCACTTCTGGGCCCGCCCACATCGTGGAACTCAGCCCTCCCTCAGACGCGAGTGTTGAGATTGCTCTACCTTGCGATACCTCTCCCAACATTCGAAGAGCGCGATAGAGCGACGACTTTCCTACACCGTTGCCGCCGGTGATTATGGTCAATGGCGCAAGTGGCAAAATCAGGTTTCGGAGAGACCGATATCCAGACACAGCAACAGTAATGATCATTTCAAGTCTTTCGGCCCGGACAATGACGCAACACCACAGCTCTTATCAGAGCATGTTGAAGATGTCCGCATTTGGCATCAAGTGAGACATCCACGCAGCTGCAGCGAACTGCCGCGTCGTCCTGCAAAGGAGTCGCTTTTCGCAAATTTACTTGCTGCGTAGCAGCTAATGCCCGTTTCGTTCACTGGGCGGGCCTTCTTTTTGTTTGTGTGAATGTGTGTCGAATGTCTGGTTTGACGCCCTACCTCCCCAATCTTCGAACTACTCTGCCTGGCGTTCGCGCGATACCGGCATGTAGGCGCTGATTTTAGTGGTAAGGTTCTCGTGACCGAGGTTTTGAGACCAGACGCCACTGCGCATGCCCCACAGCTCGGTGAGTGGCAAGTTGGCCATTACCCGCTTCCTAAAATGCTCGTCGCTAGGAGAAAGTGTGCGCCCCTCATTCAAAGCAATGTTCAGTTTGAGCTAAGGCGCTGGGTCGATGGGCGATGTACTTGGAGAAGCTGACTTGGTGCACCGCAGTTTTGCAAACAAAAGCAATATCTTGATGAATTTTGATGGCGGACCGAGGAGGATTCGAACCCCCGACCCCCTGATTCGTAGTCAGGTACTCTATCCAGCTGAGCTATCGGTCCGTGCGAGCGAGGCAATAGACCTTGGCGCTAGACGATGCAAGGGATTTGTATCCTGACAAGAATGGCGCATCAGTTTCCTGATCAAACGCCTATGTGTTTGGGATGGGGCAGGGTCAACTTTGCGAAAATCTAAGGGATGGGCGTGACTTTGACGTCCGTCGTGGCCAAAGGGGTTGGGGGTCGATCCGGCCCTCGGCTCTCGATCAGGTCGCGGCTGGGGTTTTGGGCAATTCGATCAGAAACTGCGTGCCTTCCGCACCTGTGGTGCGCAGCGTCAATTCTCCGCCGTGGCCGCGCAAAAGCTCGCGCGCGATGGAGAGGCCCAGACCGGTGCCGCCTTTCGTGGTGCCGCCTTGGAAGGGTTGGAAAAGGTATTCTTGCGCCTTTGGCGGCAGCCCGGGGCCGGTATCGGTGATCGTAACGATGTCCATGTCGGGCTGCCCATAGGCCGCGATGCTGATCTCACCCGGCTGACCAGTGGCGATGATGGCCTGGCGGGCATTGCGCGCCAGATTTGAGATCACGCGGTAGAGCTGTTCGGCGTCTGCGCGCACCACCATGGCCACGGGCACATCGGCCGAAAAGCTGATATCGGCATCGCCCACCGCGAGGCGCTCGGCCTCGATCACGTCTTGGATCAGATCATCGAGGTTGATCATCCCGAGGTTTGGCGCGGGTTCTTCGGCTTTGCCGAAAGCCAGCGTGCTTTCGCACAGATGCACCGCGCGGGTGATCGAGTTCACCAGCTTGGGCGCCATCCGTTTGACCTGGGGGTCCTCACTCATTTCAATGCGGTCGGTGAAGAGCTGCGCCGAGGTCAGGATGTTGCGCAGATCATGGCTCACCTTGGCCACGGCGCTGCCCAGCTGAGCCAGCCGTTCGCGTTGTCTCAGGGCGCCGGTGAGCTGAGTTTGCATGGACAAGAGCGCCTCTTCGGCCTCGCGCAGCTCTGTCACGCCCGCCGAGGGGGAAATCAGATAGCGGGCGTCTTCGGGCGCATCGGCATAGGCGGCCATGGTGCCCACCACGTGTTTGATGGGCTTTACCAAGAGCGCGCGGACCGCGATGAATAGGAGCCCCGCAGTGACGATGGAGATCACGGCAGAAAGGATCAGGATGCGCACGCCATAGTCCAGCATGGCGTCCCGCAACTCGGTCGTCTCAAGCGTGATTTCAATGAGCAGGCCCCCCATCTGACCGGGTTGGCCGATGACGCGAATGACCTCTGGTTCGGGATCGATGAGCCGAGACAGTGCATCTTTGATCAGCATGGTTGCAGGAGGGTCGCGCAGATCAAATGTCTGGCTGATGGGCGCTGGCATCGGCGCGGACAGCATCAGTTGCCGGGCCTCATCGCGGCGCAGCACGACGTTGAAAACGCCTGCGTTCATGAGGAGTTCTTCACTCAGTTCCGCGCTGATATCTTCGCTGACCAGAAGGGCAAGAGAAGCAATCTGAGAGCGCTCAAGCTTGAGGTTGAGGAACTCTTCGCGATAACGCGCAACAGACGGCACGAAGATCAGGATCTCTGCAATCATCACGAAGATGGCTGTGAGAACCAAGAAGCGTCCCGAAAGTGTGCGAAGAAAAGTCATGTCTTTATTCAGTTACGGCAGCCAGCGCTGTACCAGCCCAACGATCTTTTTGACCTTAGGGTTATCAAACAAGCGCGGCGAGAAATAGGCCCCAGCGACACGTTTGTTCACCTCGCCCAGCGTGGGATAGGGGGCGACCATGGCGGCGATCTGGCTCATCTTCAGTTTATTGGCGAGCGCAAGCGCCCAGACGCCGATGAGCTCGCCCGCTTGGGGACCTGCGATTGAGGCGCCGACGGGGCGGCCTTTGACCACCATGACCTTGATCAGGCCATCGGTTTTGCGTTCTGCAATGGCGCGGTCATTGCCGCTGAATTCAAAGCGGGCCACTTCAAGATCGCGGCCATGCTTTTTGCGCGCCTGCGCCTCAGTGAGGCCGACCTGCGCCAGTTCCGGGTCGGTGTAGGTGGCCCAGGGGATGTGATCGGTGCGCTGCTTGGCAGGCAGACCGAAGAGGGCCGAGCGGATGATGACGCCCGCGTGGTAGCCCGCCACATGGGTGAATTGCAGCCCACCGGCCACGTCGCCGATGGCATAGACGCGTTTGTTGGTTGTCTTGAGTTGGTCATCAACCTTGATGCCGCGGGGGTGGGTTTTGATGCCCGCCTTGTCGAGATCCAGCTTGTCGATGTTGGATTTGCGGCCCACGGCCATCAGGATATGCGTGCCGTTGAAGCTGCGCCCGTCCTCGGTGGTGACGGTGATGTCGCCTGCTTTGCCGGAGATCTCCTTGGCGAGCGCGTCTTCGGCGATCTCAATGCCCTCGGCGCGGAGGTTTTTCAGCACAACGTCGGCCATTTCGGGATCGTCATTGCCGAGCGCCTTGGCGCCTTCGATGACGGTGACCTTGGAGCCGAGCCGGATGTGGGCCTGCGCCATTTCCATGCCGATGGGGCCGCCGCCGATAATGAGCAGATGTTTTGGCTGCTCGCGCAAATCAAAAATCGTCTCATTGGTCTCATAAGGGACAGTGTTGAGGCCGGGGATGGGCGGCACTAACGGCGAGGACCCGGTGGCGATAACGCTGCGGCGCGCGGTGATCACATGCTCACCTGCCTGCACTTCGGTGGGAGAGATGAAGCGGCCGAACTCAGTGATGACATGCACGCCGAGGCCTTCGAAGCGTTCGACGCTGTCATGGGGCGCGATGGTGGCAATGACATCGGCCACGTGATCCTTGGCGGCGGCGTAATCCACCTTGGGTTTCTGATCGGCCACGCCGTATTTTTCGGCGTGCCCTTGGGTGTAGGCGGCTTTGCCCGCAGCGATCAGGGCCTTGGAGGGGACGCAGCCGTAGTTCAAACAGTCGCCGCCCATTTTGTGGCCTTCGAGCAGGACCACCTTTGCCCCCATCTGTACGGCGCCTGCTGCGACAGACAGCCCTCCAGAGCCGGCGCCGATGACCAGCAGATCGGTCTTAATGCGTTCCATGATTAGATGTCCTTTTTGCCGCGAATGGCTTTGATGACCATGGGAAGGGCTGCGAGCACGCAGAGCCCGAGGATCGGCCCGATCACCTGCGGCTCCCACAGGATGGAGAGGTTGGGGCTTTCGCCGCGGTCAAACACCTCGCCCAGGCCGACACCGATCCAGGTGAAGACAAGCGCGCCGGGGATGATGCCGAGCACGGTGGTGAAGGCGAAGTTGAAGAATTTCACACCGACCAGTGCGGGCAGCAGATTGGCCACAAAGAAGGGCACGGCCGGGACAAGGCGCAGAAGGAAGAGCACGCTGATCTCGTTTTCGCGCAGGCCGTCCTTGAGTTTTTTCAGGCTGCCTTCGGACGCGTCCATTTTCGCAGCCAGCGTCTGGCCGAGGCCGTAGCGGGCCGCGAGAAAGATCAGTGAGGCGCCGACAGATGCGGCCATCACGTTGAAGGTGGTGCCAAGGGCAAGCCCGAAGAGGAACCCGCCGGTCACCGAGGCGACCGCCGCACCGGGCAGGGAGAAGGCCACGATCACGATGTAGATGGCGATGAACGCCCCGGCGAGCCCGAGGAAATTGTTGTCGCGGAACGCCAGCAGAGCTTCGCGGTTTTCGCGCAGTGTGTCGAAGGTCAGATAGTCCTTGAGGGTGAAGAACCCGATGACGGCCACCAGCAAGATGATCGCCAGGGGCAAATGGCGCATGAGCCCTGGTTTTGCAGTTTGCGTTGCATTGTCCATCTTATGCTCCGGTTTATGGTTCATTTTTTCCTTGAGCCTTACATGCGTAGAAATCGGCCTCCGCGCCAGTCGCCTCACGCGCCGGTGATCCGGGGTGAACATGTCCTAAGGTCATTTGCAGCATTCGCGGGAAAATGTAACATCTAAGCCTGAACAATCTGTGCGTTTTGTTGCAAAACCACGTCTGCGCCGTTTGACTTGGCGGCGGGCCGCGTCTATAGACCGGTCTTCACGAAGACATTCTGGGATCACGCGCGAATCTTGCGTGGCCGCCACAGACCGGAGAGCGGATCGATGAAACGCACATTTCAGCCATCAAATCTGGTGCGCAAGCGCCGTCACGGGTTCCGCGCGCGCATGGCCACGAAGGCCGGACGCAAGATCCTGAACGCACGTCGTGCCCGGGGTCGCAAATCGCTGAGCGCGTAACGCGCCTTACTGACCGAGGTTCAATCATGACACCGCCTGAGGCCTCCGTAGAGATGACGGAGAGGGCACCTCAGGCGGTGTTTCGCGTTTGCGATTTGAAGAAGCGGACGGATTTTTTGGCGCTGAACCGCGCGCGCAGGCAAGTGATGCCCACAGTGCTGGTGCAGGGGCGGCATCGGGGGGATGGATCGGCCGACGTGCGTGTGGGGTTCACCTGTTCCAAGAAGGTGGGCAACGCGGTGGCGCGCAATCGCGCAAAGCGACGGCTGCGGGAGGTGGCGCGGCATGTTTTGCCCATTCATGCGCGCCCAGGCTGGGATTATGCGCTTATTGGGCGTGCGGGCGTCACTGGGACGGCGCCATTTGAAGACCTCATTTGTCACTTTGAAACCGCGTTGCGCAAGCTACACTCCAAGGTATGAGCATGCTTGCCCGGATCCTCGCCTGGCCCGTGAAGGCCTACCGCCTGATTGGCTCGCCCTGGGTGGGGCACAATTGTCGCTATCAGCCCACATGCAGCGCCTATGCGCTGGAGGCGCTGGAAAAGCATGGCG
>CAKZYL010000468.1 GCA_937884705.1 uncultured Roseovarius sp.
CCAACACGGTTGGTGCGAACGCGATCGGCGTCATCTCAGATGAAGACAAACGCGAATTTGTGATGTCGATGGGCGCGAAGGGCGTGATCAACCGCAAGGAATTCAAGTGCTGGGGACAGCTGCCCACGGTGAACAGTCCTGAATACAATGAATGGCTCAAGGAAGCGCGAAAGTTCGGCAAGGCCATCTGGGACATCACAGGCAAGGGCGTGAACGTGGACATGGTGTTTGAACACCCAGGCGAGAGTACTTTCCCGGTCTCTTCTCTGGTGTGTAAAAAGGGCGGCATGGTCGTGATCTGCGCCGGGACCACTGGGTTCAACTGCACCTTCGACGTGCGTTACATGTGGATGCATCAAAAGCGCCTTCAGGGCAGCCACTTTGCCCATCTCAAGCAGGCCGCATCGGCCAACCGACTGATGATCGAGCGCCGCCTGGACCCGTGCATGTCGGAAGTTTTCCCGTGGGATCAGATCCCCGATGCGCATATGATGATGATGAACAACGAGCACAAACCCGGCAACATGGCCGTTTTGGTGCAGTCGCCTAAGACCGGGTTGCGCACCGTGGAAGAAGTGCTGGCAGCGCGCGGTTAACCCACGAAAACACAAGTTATGGTAAAAGGGCGGTGCGTTATGACAGGCGCGCCGCCCTCACCATTTATGGGGAGTATAAACTCGCGAATTTCCTAAGATGCTCCGATTTGATAACCTTTGTTAAGGTTTCGTTAAGGAACATTAAGGAGTCTGACGATGCAACACGAATGGATACTCGACGTAATCGCCGATATAAAGGCGTTCGCTCGTCAGAATGATCTACCAGCCCTGGCCTCGCATATGGATACAGCTTGGTTGCTGGCCTCTGCCGAGATTGCGTCATTGGCGGGAGATCCCAAAGATGAACGTACCGCTTCGGCAGCGTTTAGAGACTATACTGCGATCGGTTGAGGGATCTACCGAACGCGATCAACTGCAAGATGCCGTGGTGCAGCTACGCGATTTCCTGGGCATCGATCACCTGATTTATCATTGGGTTTCCAACACCGGCGATCAATTCGCTGTCGGAACCTATTCGCAGGAGTGGGCTGCGCATTATGTCGAAAATGACTATCAACGCATAGACCCGGTCATCATCGGCGCTTATCAGAGATTTCATCCAGTGGATTGGCGCCGTTTGGATTGGTCATCAAAGGCCGCCAAAAGCCTACTAGAGGATGCCGCTGATCATGGCGTCGGAAACCAAGGGTTTTCCGTGCCGCTGCGCGGTCCCAACGGCCAGTTTGCCCTCTTTACCGCCAACCATTCATGTGATGCTGAGACATGGGACGCGTTCATTGAGACCTATCGCCGGGATCTTCTTTTGATCGCGCATTACTTTAACCAAAAGGCTCTTGAATTTGAGCCCGACCGCGTCCCGGGTTTGCGGCCCAGCCTCAGCCCCCGAGAGGTGGATGCTATAACACTGTTGGCGTTAGGTTACGGTCGGGCGCAGGTGGCGCAGTCTTTGGCCATCTCAGAGAATACGTTGCGCGTATACATAGAAAGTGCACGGCATAAATTGGGAGCAATCAACACGGTTCATGCGGTTGCGCGGGCTCTGTCGCTTGGATTGATCATCGTCTAAGGGGCTGCACCCTGACGGCGAAGCCTGAGGCTCCACCGTCTCCCCCGGGGTATTTGACAAAAGAAAGAAACAGAGCATGCAGCAAAGGCTTCTGTCCACAAGCGCGCAAATCCTGAACGCAGTTACGGCTTGAGCTTTTTTCGATAGGGCGCCCAGCGGCATAACAACCCCTTAAGGATCCACCCCTGCCATCGCGCAAACGATTTGCCACTCCGCCGCCGTTACCGGTTGCACCGAAAGGCGCGAGTTTTTGACAAGAACCATGTCACCAAGGCGCGGGTCGGCTTTGATCTCATCAAGTGTGACAGGCCGCGCAACTGGAGCCACGGCTTTTATGTCCACGCAATCCCAGCGGGGGTCCTCAGTTGTGCTGTCTGGATGGGATGTGGCAATGACTTCTACGATGCCAACCACCGATTTCTCTTTCATGCTGTGATAGAAAAAGCCGCGATCGCCGATCTCCATCTGTCGCATGAAATTGCGCGCCTGGTAGTTTCGCACGCCGTCCCACTCTTCACCCACCTCGCCTTTGTTCGTCTGGTCGTCCCAGCTCCAGGTGTTGGGCTCTGATTTGAAAAGCCAGTACTGCATGGGCGTTCAGATGACCTTATTCCAAGCAATGAGTTCGATGCTATCGAAAAGACCTGCCTAGCCATATGGACCGGCGGCAAGAAAGGCCTCGGCCGCCGCCATACTGGCCACATCCAGCACGATGAGAGAGCCGCACATGTCTCCGGCGTCATCAAGGAGCGGGCCCGCCTGGGTGACACAACCGTTGGACTTGAGATAGGCCACATGAGCCTCGCGATTATCCAGCCGGGTCTGCAGGGCGCCAGGTTTGTCTTTGGCGATGAGGGCAACTAGCATTTTTCTTCCTTCAATGGTCTTGAGAGCAGCATATCCATCGCGTCTCTCACCTGCAATTGCTGGGCTGCAAGCGCTGTGACAACGCTGGTGATCGGCAAATCGAGGGAGTGCCTGTCTGCCAGTTCGCATAAGGCTTGCGCTGTGGCGACACCTTCGGTGGTTGTGTCTTCGGGCAGTGATTTGCCCTGGCCGAGGGCAACGCCCGCGCGAAAGTTGCGAGAGGCCTCGGATGAGCAGGTCAGCACGAGATCGCCGAAACCCGAGAGGCCGTTGAGTGTAACTGGGTCGGAGCCAAGCGCGACGGCCACGCGCACCATTTCCGCAAAGCCCCGTGTCATCAGGGCGGCTCGGGCGCTATCTCCCAGCCCGGCCCCGATGGCCGCGCCGCAGGCGATGGCCATGACGTTTTTCATTGCTCCGCCCAACTCTGCTCCAGTGACATCCGTAGTCCTGTAAAGGCGGAGGTTCGACGTTGTCAGACGCGTTTGCAGATCTCTGGCGATATGGTCTTGCGTGCAAGCGAGGGTTAGGGCGGTTGGAAGACCGCGCGCTATGTCTGTTGCAAAAGACGGCCCTGTCAGCACCGCCACGGCGGCATTTGGGAAGGCGTCCCGGATGATCTGGCTTGGGCGCAAACCAGTGCCAAGCTCAATACCTTTGCAACAGGCCACCATGGGCACGGATGCAGGTAGCTTTCCCGAGATTTCAGCACAGAAGGCGCTCAGTTTTTGCGTTGGAACGGCAAGCAGGATGGCTTGTGCCCCCGCCAGATCAATCGTGGTCTTGATCTCCAGATCCAGAGGAAGTGCGACGCCTGGCAGGCGGCGCACGTTTTCTCGGTTCGATTGCATGTCGCGGGCCTGCGCCGGGTCGCGTGCCCAGAGGGTCACGGCATTCCCGCTGCAGAGAGAAATGCTGAGCGCCGTGCCAAAAGCGCCTGCGCCCATCACCGCAATCATGCCTTGGCCCCCTTTTTCCCGCTGCCCAGCATGGCCGGGCTGCTTTGATCGAGCGGCCAGCGGGGGCGCGCAGACAGCGCGAGGTCATCGCGGTGACCAGCAGCAAAAAGCTCTGCCCCGACATAGGCGATCATGGCAGCATTGTCTGTGCATAAGGCCAGAGGCGGCGCGAGGAACGCGGCACTCTGATTTGCGGCAACCTTTTGCAAAGCAGAGCGGATCTGCATGTTGGCAGCAACACCCCCGGACACGGCGATGGTTGGTGACGCGCCGGTGTCAGCGCGAAAAATCGTCAGGGCGCGATCCGTTTTCGCACGCAGGACATCGGTCACCGCTTGTTGAAACCCGGCGCACAGATCGGCGCGATCTCGTTTGCGCAATCCCCCATGTTCTTTGATGAGACTGTCGCGCGCACGCAAAACGGCCGTTTTCAAACCGGAAAATGACATGTCGCAATCGGCGCGGTCCATGAGCGGGCGCGGCAAACGAAAGCGAGACGCATCTCCTGACTTTGCGCATGCTTCTACCGCCGGGCCACCAGGCTGTGGCAAACCCAAGAGACGGGCCACTTTATCAAACGCCTCACCCGGCGCGTCATCGATGGTGCCACCGAGACGTGTGAAATCCTTCGCACCTCTCACAATGAGGAACTGACAATGACCGCCCGAAACCAGAAGCACCAGAAATGGATAGGCGACCCCATCGGTTAAACGGGGTGTCAGCGCATGTCCGGCAAGGTGGTTGACACCGATCAGCGGGAGGCCTGTCCCGGCCGCAATGCCCTTGGCGCACATAACACCGGACAACACCCCCCCGATCAGGCCCGGGCCCGCCGTGGTCGCAATCACGTCAATGTCGCGCAAGGTGCATTGCGCCTCTAAGAGTGCGTTTTCCACGCAGATATCGAGCTTTTCGGCATGTGCGCGGGCAGCAATCTCCGGCACCACGCCACCAAATTCGGCGTGTAACGCGTTTTGGCCAAAGACGACGGACGAGAGGATCTTTGCGCGATCTGACACTCGGACGACGGCGGCGGCTGTGTCATCACAGC
Organism: uncultured Roseovarius sp.; assembly: GCA_937884705.1. GTDB lineage: Bacteria > Pseudomonadota > Alphaproteobacteria > Rhodobacterales > Rhodobacteraceae > Roseovarius. The sequence goes on from CAKZYL010000468.1 coordinate 4,501, forward strand.
TGCTTTCAAGTCCCAGAACTGTCAGGCATGTGGTCATGGCGCGCCCGTTGCGAACGTGATCCGGGGCAGGTAACACCAGTTGCATGGACAAACAACTGACTGTTTTGATCACGAGGCCTCAGCCGGGTGCGGACGCGTTCGCCGCCATGTTGCCAGATCTGAAGACGGTCATTTCCCCGACAATGGTGATTAAACCCGTGCCTGCCGACCTCGGCGCGCCGGATGTGGTCATCCTCACGTCTCGCCATGCGATCGCCACCGTCGCCGCTTTGGATCATCAGCCTCTCTGTTATTGCGTCGGAACAGCGACGACAGAGAAAGCCCAAGCGGCAGGCTTACTGGCGCGTCTGGGCGGTGAGACGGCGCAAGACACTGCAGCGCGTGTTTTGGCGGACAAACCCAAGGGTAGCATCCTCTATGCGCGGGGCAGGCACGTGTCCTTTGACATGGTCGGTGCACTGACGTCGGGCGGGCTTTTGGCGCGTGAACTGGTTGTCTATGACCAAATTGCGCAAGTCTTGTCGCCCCAAGCACTAGAGGTTTTGAAGAGTGGAGTGGACGTGGTTGTGCCCCTTTTTTCCGTCAGGTCTGCTGCTCTGTTTTTCAAGGGCTGCCCGGCCGATGCGAAACTGCGCGTTGTGGCGATGAGTACTTCAATCGCACAGACTGTGCCGCGGCAGCACGCAGATCGCCTGAGTATCTCGCCCAATCCGGATGCAAAATCCATGGCCGACACTGTGCGAAAAGCAGCGTTTTTCGTTAAGCGACTTGAGCAGGGTCAGTGAGCACAGTAGTGTCAACGGGTGGGTAGCACGCCCCACACCAAAGAGGTGATTCACGTGGCCAAAAAGACGACGGCGGGCAAAGGTCCCTCTCGCCGGAAAAAATCAACGAAAAATATTGAAGACGCGGAGGTGGTCGACGCCGCATCGTCGACGGCTGAGAAACAACCGAAAACCGTGGATACAGATGCCCGTGACGCTCTGAGTTCAGAGACACCTGAGGACACGGCAACGGCCGCAACCGACGCTTCTGAACTGGCCGTTGATACCTCGAGCGACACAGAGAGTGTCCCAAGCGCCGACGTCGACAGTGGGACTGAAAAAGACGCGACTGATGCGGACGCAGACGCGCCAGTATCTGGTGAGAGCCCTCCTGACGAGACGTCCCTTGCGGGACATGACGACGCCAACGAGCCATCAACAGATCCCGAAGACGCGACAGAGGACAAGACAACCGACACCGCGCTGACCGATCAGGATGCGTTAGAAGAGCAGGCGGCGTCAGAGACCGAAGATAGCGCGTCAGAAGACACCGGCAGCCTGTCCGAACCGGTAGAAGAGCCCGCGTCAACAGCGCCGCCACCGCATGAACCTGAACCAAAGAAAGCCAGTGCTTTCCCTTTGGTCTTTGGTGGGCTGCTTGCCGGGGCAATCGGATTTGGTGCCGCCTATGTGACCGATGGCATCAATCCTCCGCCAGTGCCGGAACCCGTGGATCTGTCCGGTCTTGAACAGTCCATCGAAGCGCAGGGGCAGCGTTTGGACGAGGTGGCCGCATCCATTCCTGAGGTCAGCGCACCGACTATCGACACCAGTGAGCTTGAGGCGAGCATCGCTTCGGTGGTCGACAGCGTTATCGCGCTGGAAGCTCGGATCGCCGCATTGGAAAGCCGCCCGGCGGGCGAAGACAGCGCCTCGGGTGCTGTCGACCCTGCCGTGGTTGAAGATCTGAACGCGCTCAAGGCGACGGTTGACGAATTGGACGCGCTGAGAACCACGGTTGCCGCTCTGCAAGAGGCAAACGTCGCCGCCGAGGATGCAGCACGTTCCGAGGCTGCTGCGGCGCTGCAACGCGCAGCGATGACCCGCGTTCAAACAGCACTCGATACCGGCGCACCCTTCGCCGACACACTCAGTGAGTTGCAGGCGCTGGGCCTCGAAGTGCCCGACCCCCTCTCTGCAAGTGCCGCCGATGGTGTGCCCACCTTGGCCAGCCTGCAAGACGCATTTCCAGAGGCCGCTCGCGCAGCCCTGGCGGCGGATCGCGCCGAAGCCTCGGCTAATGGGGAAACCGGTGGTGTTGTCGATTTCTTCCGGTCCCAATTGGGAGCACGGTCTCTCACCCCGCAAGAAGGGGACAGCAGCGACGCCGTGCTCTCCCGCGTGGAACATGCTGTGCGAGAGGGGCGGCTGGCCGATGCGCTGGCTGAGATCGAAACCCTTCCGGATGTTTCACAGCCAGCGATGGCAGATTGGTCAACGATTGCCGCAGCCCGCGCAGACGCTATTTCAGCGGCTCAAGCGCTCATGGACAGCCTGAACTAGGATCGGAATAAACATGCTTTGGTCCGTCACAAAAGTCATCATCTTCATTGGCCTTGTTGTCTCCGCAAGCTTCGGAACGGTTTACCTTCTGGAACTCGACGGTGGCATAACAATCAGGAGTGAAACCCAGGAGTTTGTGCTCACGCCACTCAAGGCCACGATCGGATTTATCGTGCTTGTGCTGGCCATTTGGGTGCTGCTCAAGCTGGCGTCTTTCATGATAGCCGTGCTGCGTTTCTTGAATGGCGACGACACGGCGATTTCGCGCTATTTCGACCGGAACCGACAGGAAAAAGGTTATCGCGCCCTGTCCGAGGGGATGTTGGCGCTGGCCTCTGGTGAAGGGGATGTGGCGCTGACCAAGGCCAGCAAGGCCGAACGCTATCTTCGTAAACCAGCGCTAACGAACCTCCTTACGGCCCAAGCCGCTGAAATGTCGGGCAACCGCAGGAAGGCCGAAGAGGTATACAAAAAGCTCTTGAACAACGAAAAGACCCGGTTTGTCGGTGTGCGCGGACTGATGAAGCAAAAGCTCTCTGACGGCGAAACGGACACCGCCCTGAAATTGGCGGAGACAGCGTTTGCCCTCAAACCGCGTCATGTGGAAACCCAGGACATGCTGTTGCAACTACAGGCCAAAACAGAAGACTGGAAAGGCGCGCGGGAGACGCTGCGCAACAAGCTCAAATATGGCAGCATGCCGCGCGATCTGCACAAGCGTCGCGATGCCGTGCTCGCGCTGACAGAAGCCATGGTGAGCAAGGAAGATGGAGATTTGGAGGCTGCTGGTAAGTTTGCCATTGAGGCCAACCGCCTGTCTCCGGATCTCATCCCGGCTGCAGCCATGGCTGCGCGTGCGTTCACCTCGCAGGGCAACAAGCGCAAAGCGGTGAGCATCTTGCGCAAAACCTGGGGCGTGAGCCCGCACCCTGATCTCGCCGCTGCATTTGCGGAAGTCGAGCCGGATGAGACACCTGACGCGCGCCTCAAGCGGTTTGCAAAGCTCTTCAAGTTGCATCCGAACCATCGCGAAACCAAACTTGTAGAGGCCGAGCTCCACATTTCAGCAGAAGACTTCCCCGCGGCAAGGCGCGCGGTGAAACAGCTTGTCGAAGAAGAGCCTGACGCGCGCTCACTGACAATTATGGCCGCTGTTGAGCGTGGCGAGGGCGCGCCGGATACCGTTGTGAAAGGGTGGTTGGCCCGCGCTTTGACCGCACCGCGCGGTCCGGCATGGGTGTGCGATGTCTGCCAGCATATTCATGCGGAATGGCGGGCAATCTGCGAAAACTGTGGCACGTTTGACTCCCTGTCCTGGCGGTCGCCGCCGGCCACGACGGTGTCGACATCAACGGGTGTCGAGATGCTGCCTCTGATCGTTGGGGCGATTGAGGACCAAACCGACGATGAGGATGTGGACGTCATCGTTGAAGCAGCTGCGGTCGATGCTGAACTTGCTGAGACGCCGGAAAGCTCTGAAAAGCCGGTCTAAGAAGCCGCCAGAATTGCAGTTCGTTTCGCACCTTCTACGCGGTGCTGTCGTGCCGATGCGTCGCCGCTGGTGTGACGATCTTGCTGCTTTAAAAACGGTCAAATGAGTAAGCTGCAAGATCGCTGTTAGGATTTCTTTTTAAGACAAGGTCTGCGATCAGTTCGCCAGATTTTGGCGCCATCATCAAGCCGTAATGCGAATGGCCAAAATTGAGATATAGGCCCGGCGCTGAGGTCAGTTCTTGTAACACCGGCAAGCTGTCAGGTAGTGACGGTCTGTGCCCCATCCAAAACCGCGGACCCGCCGCGTTTAGGCCCGGAAAAGCAGCTTTCGCAAGTGCATTCAGATGCCTCTTCTTCCGTTCGTCAGGCGGGTCATCGATGCAAGCGAATTCCGCCTGACCGGCGAAACGGAACCCGTCATACATGCTGCTGCCAACGCATTTGGCGTCCACATCCATGACTGAATTCATAACTTCGATACCCGGGTCAGGATACTCCATGTGGTAGCCACGCTCAGCCATCATTGGAATGTCATAGCCCAAGCTTTTTAAGATGTCAGCGCTCCATACGCCCAAGGCAAGGACCAGTTTGCCGGTGGAAAATGTCTCGATATCGCCCTGAACGTTCCATCCATTCTCACTGCGCTCTACCGCACGCACATGCATTTCTTTAAAGGTCACACCCAAAGAGCGGGCTTTTTCGGACAACGCGTCGCAAATCCGACCCGGCGAAGTTGCACGGGCTTGTCCTTTGATCAACACTGCGGCTTTGAAATCGGGGCTTATGGCAGGTTCAAGCCGTCGCAGCTCATCGTGACCAATCAACTCCATCTCTGCACCTTTCTCCCGGCGGATGTCGTAATCTATACTTGTAAGCGACGCGCGTGAGCCATCGCGGAAAGCGTGGACATACATCGCATCGGCGATCAGGTGCTCGGCATTGGTGCCTACGAGATGACGACGATAGAGTTCGACGCAAGGACCGCATAGAAACTCCATCGCGTCTGAGGTTTTACGCACCTTTTCCTCGGTGCCGTTTCGCAGGAATTGGATGCCCCAAGGTATCATTTTTGGCCAGACTGAAAGCCTGGCGGACAGTGGTTTGTGCTGGCCAAACATCATCTTTGGAATTTGCCGCCATGTGCCCGGCAAAGACTGCGGGATAATGGACCATGGAGAAATGATGCCCGCATTGCCATAGCTCGTTTCGCGGCCCGGTGCGCTGCGGTCGATGACCTGAACCTGCACTCCGCGCTCTGCCAGGGACAGAGCGGAACAGATGCCGACGATGCCTGCGCCGAGAATTGTGACGCTTTCGTCCATCAAATCATGCGATCATTGGCTGTCGGCGCCGGGCGATGACTTGGCTAATGACGGCAGGAGCGGCGATGACCAGAGCTGCAAGGTCTGCCTGCAACGAGGGTGCGATAAAGACAATACCGGCAATGGCCATCAGCCAGCGGTAAACCATACCCATTGGGGTCAACCAGTATCCTACGACCGACGCAGACAGGGCGATCACGCCTGCGATGCAACTGGCGGCCGTGTAGGTGAATTCCCACAAGTCAAAACCTGTCGAGGATACGAAGAGTAGGACGGGCGCATAGACGAACGCCATTGGCGCAATAACTTTCCCCAAGCCAAGGGTGAACGCGGAGATGCCCGTGCGGAAAGGGTTAGAGTTTGCGATGGCGGCCGCTGCATAGGCCGAGGTGCACACGGGCGGTGTGATCTCTGCCACCACGCCATAGTAGAGCACAAACATATGGCTCGCGATGGGTGGAATGCCCAGCTGCGCAAGGGCCGGCTGCGCGACCGAAACCAGCATGATGTAGAGCGCCGTTGTCGGGACACCTGCGCCCATAAGAATGCAGGCAAGCGCGATGAATACGAGGCTGATAAAGAGCGTTAGGTCTTCCACTGAGAACAGGGTGTAGCTGCCGAACTGAAAGAGCCAGGCCAGGTCGGTGCCGAGATTGGATGCGGCCTGTGTCACCATGAAGCCGATGCGGAAGCCCACACCAGTGGTGTTGATAACGCCGATAACGATGCCAACGGCGGCAGATGCCGCGCCCACCGCGAGCGCATACTTGACGCCTGTTTCGAATGTATCTCCCATCTCCGGGATAGAGATCCGCCTCTGTGGGTTCAGGGTCGCGATACCTGCCCCTGCGATCAAGATCGCCGACATGGTCAGGTCAAATCCACCGCCTGTATATTTCCAAACGACAAAAGCTATAAAAGCGGCCGCGTAAACCAGCGTAACGGGCTCTTTTACGCGGCTCATCCCCGCGACAATGGCCAGGGAAATCCCACAGAATGCAGACATATAGGGCGTGTAGCCTGAGAAGAGCACGACAAGCAGGCCGACAAGAGGCACGATATTGGCCCAGCCATCGCGCCAGACGGCGCCAAGTTGCGGCAGAGCCTCCTTGGCCAGGCCCTTGAGCCCCAGCTTGCGCGCCATCAGATGAACAACAGCGAAGACGCCGACATAGTGTAAGAGCGCCGGGAAGATCGCGGCAATCACGATGGTTGTGTATGGCAGCTCTAGAAACTCGGCCATGATAAAGGCAGCGGCGCCCATGATGGGCGGCGTGATCTGACCACCTGCGGAGGCTGCCGCTTCCACGCCGCCTGCGAAATGGCCTGGATAGCCTAGGCGTTTCATATTTGGGATCGTGAGCGCGCCGGTTGAGACCGTGTTGGCCACCGAAGAGCCTGAGATGGTTCCGAAGAATGCTGACGAAACAACCGACACTTTGGCAGGCCCGCCCGTATAGCGCCCTGCAAGGATGGTCGCATTGTCGATAAAGAGCTGTCCCAACCCCGTGCGCTGCGCAATCACGCCGAAAAGAACGAAGTGAAAAACGATGGTGGACACCACCCAGAGGGTGACGCCAAAGATGCCCTCCTGAGGGAAGTACATGGAGGAAACAAAGGTGTTGAACTTCACGCCCGGGTGCTGGAGCAAACCTGGGAAATAAGGACCAAAGAGCGCGTAGGAGATAAACACCGAGATGATAAGTGGCAGAATCCATCCCAGAGTGCGGCGCGCGATATCGAGCACGAGGACAATCAAAATCACCCCAAATAGCATATCCCAGCCATTGGGATTGCCCATGCGGAAGGTCATTTCCTCCACGCCCAAAAAATCAATCCCACGCCAAGCCAGGCCGAGATAGAGCGCTGACGCGACCCCAAGGACCATCAGGATAATGTCGAGGAAGGGAACACCGCCCAAACGCAACGCCCCGGTATTCAAATCAAACGACGTCTTGGTCTTAGCGAGCGGGTAAAGAGAATAAGTCAGTATGAACAGGCCACTCAAATGCCAACCCATGTGCCAATAGTCGGGCGGCAGAGCGAAACCTGCTGTAAGATAGTGATAAATCGCGAACGTGAGCGCGACGTAGCGCAGGAATTTGCCAAAACCGGGTGTGACGGACCGTGTCGCGGCACCTTCGTCGAATTTCTCTTCGATCGCGGCGAGCTCTTCTTCTGTAAGCTCGCGTACCTCTTCTGAGTGCTGGTCAGCCATAAGGTGCCCCTGACTTTTGGAAAGGAAAGTGCTGAACGTGCGGGCGGCAGGGCGTTCGGGACCTGCCGCCCGTCGATGTCGTAAGGCAGGAAGAGTCGCCTTACTTCAATAGCCCGGCTTCTTTGTAGAACTTCTCAGCCCCAGCATGCAGTGGGACGCCAAGGGCCGCGATGCCATCAAGCGCCGTGTCGGGCGTAATCTGCTTGCCCTTCGCGTGCCCGTTGTCGAGCAGCTTGCGGGTGTTGTCGTTCCACATCGCTTTGGTGATCCCATAAACCAGCTCTTCTGAAAGATCGGACGAGACAACCAGAAGCGCTGACACCGCCGGGGTTTTTACCTCGTAATCCACGCCCTCATAAACACCTGCCGGAATGCTGGACGGGATGTAGGCTGGAATGATGTCATTGATCTTTTTTAGATCGTCATCTGTAAAGCTGTGCAGTTCCATGCCTTTCGTGGTGGACAATTGCACCATCGCAGAAACCGGCCAGCCCGCTGCGTAAAAGTAGGCGTCAAGCTGACCGTCCGCCAGACGCTCCGCGGACTGGCTGTTGTTCAGCTCCGCCTCGTCATAATTGTCTCGATTGAGGCCCCATTCGGCCATCATCATTTCCACGGCGACTTGCGTTCCGGAGCCCGCTTGAGCGATGCCCACGCGCTTGCCTTCAAGATCGCTGAGGCTGTCAATGGAGGAGCCTTTGGGCATCACGAGGTGCAGATCTTCGGGATACAGGTTCGCTACAACACGCAGTTTCGCATGCGGCTTGCCGTCGAACTTGCCTTCTCCAAGGAACATTGAGCGTGTCACGTCAGCGGCGGCAAGGCCTGCTTCCAGCTCACCATTTTGCACAGCCGTGTTGTTGAACACGGAAGCTGTCGTGGATTGCGCAATGGCGATGAGACCAGGCACCCCGCATTGGCCACCCTCGTCGCAGGGGCGCGAGCCAGGAGGCGAGGAAATGCCGTTGGCGATTGTACCACCGATCGGGAAGTAAGTGCCCCCAGCGCTGCCGGTCCCAATCCGGAAAAAAGTCGGGTCTTGGGCGACGGCTGTTCCCGCCGTCAAGGTTGCCGCGATGGCGACCCCAGCCAGTTTCGAGAATATCTTCATGTGTTTCTCCCAGTGTTAGACTTCCAAACGAGTCATGGTTTCAGCGTGGTCGATTTGCTAAATAAAAACAAATTTTATTATCTTTTATTTTGATAGATTTTGGTTATGTTTCAGCATGAACATTTCCCAAATGTCAGCGTTCCAAGCGGTCATGACCTCGGCCTCGCTTTCAGACGCCGCGAAAAAGCTAGGTCGGACGCAGCCTGCCGTGAGTGCCGCGATCAAAACGCTCGAAGAGCAACTTGGATTGCAACTTTTTCTGCGCGAAGGACGCAAGCTGGTTCCTGTCCCTGAAGCGCAATACTTGCTGACGGAAACGACCGCGATTTTAAGTCAGATGAAGCGTGTTCGTCAGACCATGAAAAGCCTTGCCGACGGCCAGAGCGGCGCGTTGCAGTTCGCAGCCATGCCGGGGCCGGTTTCAATGCTGTTTCCGCGCTTCATTGCAGATCAAATTGAAGCGGCTTCAAACACATCAGTGTCCATCCTGGCACGAAGTTCCAGCCAGATAGCCGAACTTGCCCGTGCGCAGAGCATCGATTTTGGTTTTGCCGATGCGCCAGATGATTGGAGTTCCGAAACCCTTTACAAAGCGGAACTGATCAGTGCGTGCTGCTTTGTGGCCGTGCCGCATGATCACGCGCTGGCAAAGAAGGACGAGGTTGCAATTGCCGATCTTGAAGCGGTGCCGATGGGATCATTGCAGGCAACACATGCCCATCAGCGCGAGATCGAAAACCTGTTCCAAGCTCAAGGCCACAGATATTCTCGGACAGTGGAAAGTCAGACGTTTCTTCCAATTCTTCAATTTGTGGGCGCCGGACAGTGTTGTTCGATTGTCGATCCGTTGACCGCCATACATGTGCGTTCCGTCGCCGACTTGTCGCAAGTGGTGACCATGCGTCCTCTCAAAGAAGAACTGCGCTACAGCTACGCGATCTTTGAGCCCAAATATCGGCCGCTCTCCGTTCTGGCGGGACAAATCAAGCGCGCTTGGCGGGACGAGGTTTTGCGTTTGCTAGGTGACGCGCATGCGGATCCTAAAGTAACGACCGGGCAGCTTTAGGAGGTCAGCCAAAGTGTCGCTGTAGCTAAAACGCGCCGCCAAAACCCCGGTTTGGACGAAACACATGCTCTCGTCGTTTGGAAGCAGGTTTGCTTGATTTCTGAGCCTTAAAGTCAAAATCTGCACATTTTTCAAGCATGTCGAGTGTTCGATGTTCCAGCACCTTCGAGGTCGTTTCTAATTCTGACACCTGTTGCGCAAAGCTGTGCTTGCAGGACGTCTAGGGTTCCGCCGTTTGGGAATATAAACGGGTCTGGTCCAAGAGATGTCGCCGGTTTGGCAAATTCCAACTGGTACACGGCGGGGCAAAATCCCGGGAGAATACTGCGTTTGAGGTAAGACCGTTTTCTCCTGTTCCGCCACGGTCCCACACAACTCTGTTTTCGGCGGAACGTCGCAAAGGGGTCTCCTATGCAAGTTCTACGTCACATCGTTGCGGGCGCGGCCGCGCTTATGATCGGCACGGCCAGTGCCGCGATCGCTCAAGAGAAAACCGAATTCCGTGTTGCCTGGTCCATCTATGTGGGCTGGATGCCCTGGGGCTATCTGGAAGACAGCGGCATCATGGACAAATGGGCCGAGAAATACGGCATCGATGTCGAGATCGTTCAGATCAACGACTATGTCGAATCGATCAACCAATACACAGCTGGTGCATTCGACGGCGTTTCGGCCACCAATATGGACACGCTCTCGATTCCCTCGGGCGGGGGTGTCGATACCACCGCGCTCATCGTGGGCGACTTCTCCAATGGCAATGACGCGGTGATCGTCAAAGGCGATGGCGATCTGATGTCGTTAAAAGACAAGCCTGTGAACCTCGTTGAGCTGTCGGTCTCGCATTACCTGCTGGCCCGCGCTCTCGACAGCGTCGGCATGAAAGAAGCCGATCTGGCCAGCGTCATCAACACATCGGACGCCGATATGATCGCCGCCTTCGCGACAGACGATGTCGAAGCCGTTGTCACCTGGAACCCGCTGGTTTCTTCAATTCTTGAAGACCCAGGCGCGTCCAAGCTCTTCGACAGCTCCGACATCCCCGGTGAGATCATCGACCTGATGGTTGTGAACACCGAGACTCTGGCAGCCAACCCGTCCTTCGGCAAAGCCATGGCTGGCGCGTGGTATGAGGTGATGGGCCTGATGGCGGCTGGTGACGAAGAGGTTCTGACGGCCATGGCCGAGGCCTCCGGCACAGATCTCGAAGGTTACAAGGCGCAGCTGGCCTCTACCGAGATGTTCTACAATCCAGCCGATGCCGTGGCCTTCACCGCAGGCGCGGAACTGCCGGCCACCATGGTGAGCGTCGCAGAGTTCCTCTTTGACAAGGGTATCCTGGGCGAAGGCGCTCCATCCGCTGACTTTGTCGGCGTGGAATACCCGGATGGGTCTACCACAGGTGATGCCGGCAACGTGCAGTTCCGATTTGACACGACCTACATGCAGATGGCCGCAGACGGCGCGCTCTAAGCGGCTCCAAAGGGCAGAGCGATGCGTTTTATCAACCGACATCCTGGCGTCTTGCCACGTGCGGTGCTGATTGCTCTGCCCTTTGCGCTTTTGTTCATTGCCTACGCGTTGGGATCGCAGGCGCGTCTGGCGGAAAACCCGTCTGACAAACTGATGCCATCGCCAGCCAAGATTGGCGAAACGGCGGTCCGGCTTCTAACGGAACCCGACAAGCGATCAGAAAAGATCCTCTTCTGGTATGACACCTGGGCGAGCCTCGTGCGGCTCTTCCTCGGCGTCGGCATCTCAGCGGCCTTGGCCGTCGCCTTTGGCCTCTTGATCGGTCTCTTGCCTTACGTACGCGCGACCTTCGCAGGCTTCGTGGCCGTCATCTCCATGATCCCACCCTTGGCCGTACTGCCCATCCTCTTCATCGTTTTTGGCTTGGGAGAGCTCTCAAAAGTGGTC
>CAKZYL010000469.1 GCA_937884705.1 uncultured Roseovarius sp.
AGCAATCTCATCAACCTGGCCATTGACGACGACAAGCCGATCCTCGTTGCCGAGGATGGCCAAGACGTGGGCGTGATCACCCGCGCAGACCTGCTGCGCACTGTCATTGAGGGAACGGAAGTGTCATGAAAGACGAAAATTTCAACCCCCTGGAAGACACCGAAAGCGAAGCGGCCCTGGCCTATGCGGCCGAGCGCAAGGACAATATTCGCACCTTTGTGCGCACCAGCCCCGACTACTACATCGCCAATTTCGACAAGGTGGGGGCCTCGGCCGGGTTCACACCCACCTTCAATATCATGGCGGGCCTTTTCGGGCCCATCTGGTTCGGGGCGCGCGGGCTCTGGTCCTGGGCGCTGAGTTTCCTGATCCTTGAGGCCATCGCCTTTGTCCAGATCGCACGCGGCCTTTTCGGCGATCTCGCCGCTGACGCCCTGGCCCGCATCGCCTCCATCGAAAACACCCTGGCCTTGCGCAAACAACAGCTTGAGGCGGCTATTGAGAGCGGCTCCGACAGGGTGGATGCGTTTCAGCGCGCGGTCGACGGGCTTGAGGCCAATATCGGTGGCATCCGCGCCGAGGCCGAGGCGCTGGCCGCAGAAGGCCCAAGCATTGCGCTTTCGGGCCTTGTGCTCTTGATCGTGGTCAAGCTGGCGCAGTCCGTTACGGCCAACTGGGCGCTCGAGGCGCGCTTTTCCGATTGGCTTTCAGACAATTCGATCCGCTCCGGCATGCCGGTATCTCAGATGGCCTTCAGCGCGATTTTCATGGCGCTGATCGTGGCCGTGGCCATGGTGCATTACAGCTTCCCGGGCCGGTTTGCTTTGCTCAGCGATTTTCCGACTGATCCCGACATTCGCCTGGTCAGCATCGACGGGGTTGAGGCGTTCTTCAACTGGGCCGTGCTCAACGGTGAGGCGCTGTTTGACGGCATCACCTATGGCATTCGTCTGGTTCTGGACGCGCTAGAGCTGATCTTTGTGTCCACGCCGTGGATCGTGATCGCCGCGCTGATTATCCTTCTCACCTGGCTGACGGCGGGTGTGCGCATGGCGATCTATTCCGGCGCGTTTCTGGCCTATATGGGCTTTCTGGGCTTTTGGGAAAAAGCCATGACCACGCTGGCGCTTTTGGGCACGGCGGCGTGCCTGTCGATCATCATCGGCATTCCGCTGGGCATGTTCGCGGCGCGCAGACCACGGTTTTACTCCTTCATCCAACCGATCATGGACTTCATGCAGACCATGCCGGCCTTTGTCTTCATGATCCCCGTGATCGCCTTTTTCGGCACCGGCAAACCGGCCGCCGTGGTCACCACCATGATCTTCGGTGGCACGCCTGTGGTGCGCCTCACCGTGCTGGGTCTGCGCGGCGTGCCCGAAAGCGTGCGCGAGGCGGCGATCAGTTTCGGCGCCAACAAGTGGTATCTGCTGACCAAGGTGGATCTCCCGCTGGCCAGCCCGTCCATTCGCGCGGGCATCAATCAGACGATCATGCTCTCGCTCGCCATGGTCGTGGTGGCCTCGCTCATCGGGGCCAAGGGTCTGGGCGAAGACGTGCTTGAGGCCCTGCAATACGCCAATGTGGGCCAGGGCATCCTGGCGGGCTTCTCGATCCTCTTCTGCGCCATGATCCTTGATCGCATCGTGCAAGGCCAGCGGAAGTGAAACCGCTGGTCTTCGTCCATGGGTTCATGGGCGGCAGCGCGCAATGGGACAGCATTCGCCCGCATCTCGAAGATGGGTTTGACCTGGTCACGCTGGATCTGCCGGGCTTTGGTAAGAACCACGCGATGCCCTGTATCAACCGCATCGAAGGTTTTGCCGATTGGGTGATTGCCGCGCTGAAAGACAAAGGCATCGGCCAATACGATCTGCTGGGCCATTCCATGGGCGGGATGATCGCGCAAGAGGTGGCGCGCCGTGACGCTCAAGCGGTTGACCGGCTCGTTCTCTACGCCACGGGCGCCATTGGCGTTGTCCCCGGACGCTTTGAAACGATGGCGCAAAGCAAGGCGCGCGCCATAGCTGACGGCCCGCGGGCCACGGCTCGCAGAATCTCGGCCACTTGGTTTCTTCACTATGAAAAGGCCCCGGCCTATCCCGCTTGCGCTTCACTTGCAGAATTGGCGTCACTCGATGCGATCCTGGCGGGCCTCGACGCCATGCAAGCCTGGTCCGGTCAAGACAGGTTGCGCCTCATCGAGCAAAAAACACGCGTCATCTGGGGCGAGGGCGACCGAACCTACAATTTGGACCAGATACGGCTTTTGTGGACCGAGATCCCAGATGCCAGCCTTGCCGTGCTACCCGGCTGTGCCCATGCGGCGCATATGGAAAAGCCCAGGCTCTTCTGTGACATCTTGCAGGATGCTCTGATGTGATATCGCCTTCCGCACTGCGCAACAAAGAATTAAGCCATTGTTTTAAAATTCATAAATCAGGCACACCCTGCATCCACCGTGTGGCTTGAGCAAAGACCGAAACTCCGAAGCTCACTTCATGCCTACAGACTTCCCGCAGCGACAGCAGGCAGCATCAAGACGGCATCACACAAGCCCCAAGCGCCCAGACAAAAACCAATCTCCGTCAAACCAATGTCAATAATATCGGTTTAATGGTGGTCTTAAGGCAGTGTTTAACGAGTAGGAACAGGCAGCTTTTCACGTTCCGACAAAGCTCTGGCAGCGGGTCCCCGCGCCAGGGCTTTTCTTTTACGGCAAACTCAACCTTACTTAGCAGAGCCATGCGGGCTCGTGATCCGGTCCGCGCCTTTCGTTGGATGAAACCTTGGCGTTACTCAGCGGCCAAGGTCTGGATCGGCCAGTCCTGATCGACATACCCCGTGCGCGTTTGAGGGCATTTCATCCCCAACGCAGAACTGGCAATCTGGTTGCGCAGAACCTGCGCCGTGCCGCCACCGATCGTGAACATGCGCACATCGCGATACATCCGTTCCAACGGTTCTTTGTCGCTGTAGCCCCGCGCGCCAAACATCTGCAGCGCGTCATTGACCACCTTGATCGCCATCTCCGAGGCAAAAAGCTTGGCCCGCGCGGCCTTGGCCATATCCGGGAACGGATCGCCATTCTCACCACAGGACAGGGCCGCATCCCGCAGCAAAAGGCGCGCGGCGCAAATCTGTGTCTCCATATCCGCCACCATCCACTGCAAGCCCTGAAACTCCGCCAAGGGGCGGCCGAACTGTCTGCGCTCCAGCAGATAGGATTTGGCGCGATCCAGCGCCCCCGCAGCCACGCCCATCGCAATGGTCCCCGCGCCCACCCTTTGGGAATTATAGGCGGTCATCAGATCCTTGAACCCGCGCTTGAGACCGGATGGCGGCGACAAAAGCCAGCGTTCATGCACTTCGAGAGTGTCAAATCGCAGCTCCGCTTCGGGCATGCCGCAAAGGCCAAGCGTGCGTTCACGACCCACAATTTCAAACCCTGCGGGCATATCCCCGGCCATGGGATCGGCAAACACAATGAAGCCGCCGATGCCCTGCTCCTCTCCGGCCTCGTCAATCACGCGGGCAAAGATCAGGTGCAGCTTGGACACGCCGCCGCCCGTGATCCAATGCTTGCAGCCGTTGAGCACATATGTGTCACCGCATTTGCGCGCCGTGGTCTGCATTTCGGTCGCGGCACTGCCCGCCTCAGGCTCGGTGATACAGATCGCAGGCTTGTCACCGGCCAGAACATGAGGCGCGCAAAACGCTTTTTGCTCCTCACTGCCATAGGCCATCACCGCGCTGATCCCGCCCATGTTTGCCTCAACGACGACGCGGGCCGTGAGCGTGCACACCTTGGCAATCTCTTCGACCACCTCGACCACGTCGAGGAAACTGGCACCCTGTCCGCCCAGATGCTCAGGCAGGGTCATGCCCATGATCCCGGCCTCCGACAGATCTTGGACATTGCGCCAGCAATAGCTTCGGGTCTGATCCCAATGGGCCGCGCGGCGTTCAAATTCGGGGGCCAAATCCCGTGCAGAGGCGACAAGAGCGTGGGTCATGCGTATTGGACCTAACGTTTACCTACTCACAAAAACGTGAGTGTGTTACGTTACCAAGTCCGTTAATTTATGGCCATCGAATAAAAGTAGATGGTAAGTTCAGAGTTTTTTGAGTTATGCGCACACGATCGCTTCAGAGCCTGGTGAGGATCTCACAAACCAACTCCTTCAGTGAGGCCGCCAAGGAACTTGGCATGACCTTGTCGGCGCTCTCCGTTCAGATGAAAACGCTAGAAGAAACCTTGGGCGTGACGCTCTTTGATCGATCCGTGCGCCCGCCCCGCCTGACCCCTTTCGGCACCGCCGTGGTCAAAGAGGCCATCCCGCTTTTGCAGCAAGAAAAAAGACTGCTAGAGATCTGCCGCCCCGGCAAAGACCTCTCCGGCAGTTTCAGGCTTGGCTTCATCACCACGGCCGCCGTGCGTTTGCTGCCCGGGTTTCTGCTGGCCGCCAGTCAAGACGCACCGCTCGCCTCCTTTGAGTTTGAGACAGGCCTCTCCGCCACATTGCAGGACAGGGTCATGTCCGGCCAGTTGGATGCCGCCGTCATCACCGATGCGCAGGGTCTGCCCAGCAAGCTTTCCGCCAAGCTCCTGCGGCAAGAGCCGTTTGTCTTTGCCGCGCAGAAATCCCTGCTCGAAAATGGGTTGCCTGGCCTGATATCTAAGCAACCTTTCCTGCATTTCATGCCCGACACCGGGATCGGCAAGCTCATCGAACGCGCGATGCTTGACTATGATCGCCCCAACGATGCCCGGACAATTGTCATGGACAATCTCGAGGCCATCATGGAATGCGTGGTGGCGGGGCTTGGCTTCACCCTGTTGCCCCTGCCCGACGTAGAGCGATACCGCGTCGCGGACGTCCACACGCTAGAGGCCCCAGACACACTGGAGCGTCGACTGGTTCTGGTTTCCCTGCGCGACAGCATTCTGGATCGCAACAGCGACAAGCTCCAAGCGCTTTTGGGACAGTAGTCTGTCGCCCGAGCCCCTAAGGTGCCGCCCTACCCCGCTTTCAAGGCAGCCTGATAAAGCGGATCGTCATCGCGCCGCTCAAGCGGGACATCGCGCGACAGCGCGTCCATGATCTCCTGATGCTCTGGCGTCTCGGCCGCTGCCGTCACCTTGGTCAAAGGCTGCAGCATCGCATCAACCTGCACGTCGTTGCGCCGCAGGTTGATGGCCATCGGCACATGCGGCCGGTTGGTCTTTTGGAACTGCGGCATGTCCCCCTCCGGGCCATAGATCGCATCATACGCCCCGGCATAGACATCCATCGCCTCCCGCCCGCCAAGGGCAAACTGGTTGCCGATATAGGGGCCCGCCGGGCACAAGGTCAGGCCCGCATCACAAAAGATGCGCCTCTCTGCCAGTGCGGCCTCCAGAACGCGCGCGAGCTCCCGCCGCTTGGAGCGTCTGAGATAGAGATTGGGACGGGTGTGGATAAAGACGTCAAAATCGGTGTCTTGCGCGCATGCCAACCGGTGGCAGGCGGCGATCTTGTGGAAGAGTTTGCGTTGCGGGCCAAAACCCTCAAAGGCCGGATCCTGCGCGCTTTCCAGCACAACGGACTCGGTGCCAAAAAGACGCCGGATCTCCTCCGCATCGCAGGCATCAGAGGCATCGAGCCGCGCAGCCATCGCCGGATAGCGCGCCCGCACCGCATGCGCCCCACCCGGTTCCGCCAGCATGCCGCGCAGCGTTACCAGCAGATCCCTGTCAAAAAAGCGATCCGCGTATTTGAGCGAAAGCGGGTTCTGCCCCAACCTGTCCCAAGAGTGCACGAAAACCGACACGTCATGATCGGTCAAAAGCTCCGAGGCCTGCCAATACCCGGCCGCAAGCTCCCCGCCCCGCATCGGCCCCGAGAGGCACAGGGCAATCTTGCGTCTTGCGCTTTGCATCGCCCGTTTGCGCGTGGCCGTCGTGGTCTCCGGGGCAAAGGACGTGGGCGTGTTCCCCCACACCCAAGACACAAACTCTGCCGCGGGCGTCTCGTCCGGGGTCGCCTCCAAATACAGAGACGCTGTTTCGCGCATCGGCTCAATGTCTTGTGTGTCGAGAAAAAACACCCGCGTGCCCAGCGCATCCACCGCAAAAGATCCCTTCACTGTCTGCAGGTAGGCGGCATTGGACACCGCAATGCGATGGCTGCGCCCCTCGCCAAAAAGCAGCGTCAAAAATGGCAGCGCTTCCGCCTTCTCGGAACGCGACAAATGCCCCGCCAAGATCTGCGCTGCGGGCTCCACCACCTCGCGCGCTGTCTCAGCCACCTGTCGCACCTCCTTGAGGAACACACTCAGCGACATTTTCCGGCTCAGAAGGTCGAAAAAATCCAACGCAAAGTCCAAATGATCGGCGGGCAGCTCACGCACCATCTGAAAGCTGCGCTCCATAAATGCGCCTTTGAGCCAGGCATCCGCGAACATGGGCTTTTTCAATTTCTTAAGCGCGATCAAAGCCTTGTCCCTATAGCCCGCCCGCACAAGCGCAAAGGGATGCTCCACACGCCACACCGATGTGTCCGGAAACCGATCCGAGATGTCGGCCCATCTCTGACGCGCCAGGTCCAGATTGCCCTGGGCCTGCTCCAAACGCGCGCCCTCTTCGGCAAACCACGCAACCCTGGGCAACGCCTGGCCGACCAGATCACAGAAAACAAGCCGCGTCTCCGGCGCCAGGTCCTCGCACACATCACGGTAGTGCGAGATCGCAGCCGCCTCTGCGCCACCCTTCGCATCCTCCAGCGCCGCCACCACCCGACCGGTATGAAGCGTCAGCTGATCGGCGCGAAACGCATTGGCCCTCAGCGATGTCACATCCACGCTGGGCTCCTGCGCATTGGCGCGCGCGAGATCCTGGCTATAGCCGAAAAGCTCGAAATCCCTGGCGTAGATCTCTTGCACCAAGGCCACTTCCTCTGCGCCGAAATACTGCGCCAGCTTGTCATTGGCGTTGGAGGCATGGTGCTTGCCAAAACTGTCATAAGACGGCGTGGGATGGCGCAGACCAAAATACGTCGCCCGCAGCTGCAGAAAATCCGCCTCAAAGCTCTCAAACCGCCCGATAAAGTCGTAATCCACATGCTCGACCATCAAAAGCGCGGCCTGCGAGGAAAAATGAATGTCCCGCTCGGCGTCCTCAATCCCTTTCAGACGTTCCAGAAACTCAAGCAATGTGGGATGCGTGCCAGCATCAAACCCCAGCATCGGCAGATGACGGGCGCGCTCATATTCATTGGTCACCAGCTTGTCGAGATAGCCCGACAAAAGCCGCGAATAGGGGTTTCTGACAAAGGAAAACCGCCGGTATTCAGACCCGAGCAAAATCGAAACAGCCTTGTGGGGCGCCAAATTCTTGAACTGCTTCAATGGAGAGCGTCTGCGATCATGCACCATGCCCGGCCTGCGCAGGGTGAACGTGCCGCCAACATACTGATCCATCATGAATTTTTTGATCGACGTGCACGCCACTTTCGGCGTCTCGACATAGGCGATCTTGCGATGATTATCGATATGGGTGAGGTAATTGACCCGCGGAAACCCAAACCCGATCTTGCGCAGCAATTCCTCAAAGGCGGGATGAACGGTCGGGTGGGTCACATGCATGTCCTGATCAAGCGCGGGCTCGCCTCGTTTTACACCGACACCTCAAAGCTGCAAGCGAGACGCGCCCGAAAGGGAGCGGCGAGCGCTATCACAGCAAAGCGCGAGGCCCAACCGCAGGGCGGGACGAGCGCCCGGTCAAAAGCACCTCAAAGATGCCAATGCCGCCCGCGCACCGTTTCCACATACTCCGGCCAGGCAAACTCCAAAGGTGCTGGATAATCCGCCAGCGGCGCAATCCAGTCAGCGCCGCCCACCCCGCCGCCGGTGCGCGCCTCAAACTCCGACCAGGCCCGCGCCCGCAAGGGCGCATCGCTCAGCACCCTGAGCGCCCCGCGCGCCAGCACCCGCGCGGCCACCTGCACCATCGGGTCAATCGTCTGCGGCATCCCCCCCAACGCATTCATCGCCCAAGACGGGTAAGGCCCGCCTTTGAGAGCAGGCCGCGCCACATAAAACCGCGCCAGCGGCGCGTGCCAACTCATATCTGTATAGTCATCCGAGGTGGAATTGCGTTGCTCCGGCGGCAGGCTTTCACGCAACAGCGCCTCCGCCTCCTGCGGGTCCATCATCTGCGTGCAGGCCTCAATCAAGGGACTCTCCTCCGGCGTCACTCCACAGGCCGCCTGCACCCGCCGCGCCAGCGCCAAACCCTCCGCCTCCCACTGCGGCGGCCCCACCACCTGCATTTCTTCCCAGACCATCTCGGCCATCGCGTGATTGGTGAGCCCTGGGCGCGATTTCGACACCCAGTGCTTCTCCACCCGGCATCCCGTCATCGCTGCGGCATGCTCGGCCAACCCATCCAATTGCGCGCTCACCCGCTCCGCCATCCCCAGATCCGGCACCCGCACCATGTATTGAATATCCGCCTGCAGGGCTGGCAGATTGTCCGCCGTCGCCTGCCCCGCGCCCAGGATCGCCTCGGAGATTGACCAGCCGCCGCGATGGGGCAGCATGCTGTCCCGCAGGGCCCGCGCG
>CAKZYL010000470.1 GCA_937884705.1 uncultured Roseovarius sp.
CGCCGATCCCCCGCACGTTGCAGCTCAGCCTG
This sequence comes from uncultured Roseovarius sp., assembly GCA_937884705.1. Classification (GTDB taxonomy): domain Bacteria; phylum Pseudomonadota; class Alphaproteobacteria; order Rhodobacterales; family Rhodobacteraceae; genus Roseovarius. Next base: position 33 of record CAKZYL010000470.1, read on the forward strand.
TCAGGTGTGCGTGATTTGTCGATCATTGGCACGCCACCGATCGACCGCCTGTCGATCCGCACCTATGTCAGCGAGTTTGACACCGTTACCATCCGCGAGGCGCTCTTGCGCGAGCACTATCGCGGTGGTCAAAGCTTCTTTGTCGTCCCCCGCATCAAGGACCTGCCGGAGATTGAGGAGTTCCTGACCACGCAAGTGCCCGAGGTGAATTATGTCGTGGCCCACGGGCAAATGGCGGCCGGCGAGCTTGATCAACGCATGAACGCGTTTTATGACGGCAAATTCAACGTGTTGCTGGCCACAACTATTGTGGAATCAGGCCTCGATATCCCCTCGGCCAACACCATGATCATCCATCGCGCGGACATGTTCGGGCTGGCGCAGCTCTACCAGATCCGGGGGCGCGTGGGCCGCTCCAACCTGCGCGCCTAAGCCTATCTCAACACCAACCCCCGCGTGCCGCTCACACCTGCCGCCGAAAAACGGCTCCGCGTATTGGGCAGCCTTGACACCCTTGGTGCGGGCTTCACCCTGGCCAGCCAAGACCTTGATATCCGAGGCGCGGGTAACCTTCTGGGCGAAGAGCAATCGGGCCAGATGCGCGATGTGGGCTATGAGCTTTATCAATCCATGCTGGAAGAAGCGATTGCCAAGATCAAAGCTGGAGAGTTGGAAGGCCTGTCGGAGGCGGACGATCAATGGGCCCCGCAAATCAATCTCGGCGTGCCGGTCCTGATCCCCGAGGACTATGTGCCTGATCTCGACGTGCGCCTTGGATTATATCGCCGTCTCAGTGGCTTGCAGAGAAAAGTTGAACTGGAAGGCTTTGCCGCGGAGCTCATTGATCGCTTTGGCAAGCTGCCAAAGGAGGTCAACACGCTGCTTTTGATCGTGCGCATCAAGGCCATGTGCAAACGCGCGGGCATTGCCAAGCTCGACGGAGGCCCAAAGGGCGCCGTGATCCAGTTCCACAATGACAAGTTCGCCTCGCCTCAGGGCCTTGTAGAGTTCATCCAGGACCAAAATGGGCTGGCGAAAGTCAAAGACAACAAGATTGTGGTTCGCCGGGATTGGCGCAAGGATTCCGACAAAATCAAAGGCGCCTTCGCCATCGCCCGTGATCTGGCGGAAAAGCTCGTCGCCGAAAAGAAGAAGAAAGTGAAAGCGTAAACGCGTGCGCGCGCAGGATTAAGCGCGGCTTTACCAACGCACCGGCAGGCTCCCACCCAATTTGAGGAGCCAGAACCATGTTATCCGTTGAAACCATCGCAAAAGACATCGTGGCCCGTGAAGGTGGGTTCGTGAACGACCCCGATGACCCGGGCGGGGCCACAAAATACGGCGTGACCATCCACACCATGCGTCATCTCGGCCTTGACCTGGATCGAGACGGCGACATCGATGTGCAAGATGTGAAGATGCTCACCCGCGAGCAGGCCGAGACCATTTTTATCAAGCATTACTTTGAAAAACCCGGCATCGCCCGCCTCCCCGAGCCTTTGCAGGCCAGCGTCTTTGACATGTATGTCAATGCGGGCGGCAATGCCGTGAAGATCCTGCAACGCCTGTTGCGCCAGATGGGTCAGGACATCACTGTGGATGGCGCGATCGGGCCGCAAACGGCGCAGGCCGCGCAACATGCCTTTCACATGGCCCCTGAGCATCTGGTCGATGCCTACGGGATCGCGCGTCGCAACTACTACTTCCGCCTGGCCGATCGTCGTGTCGCGTCGCGCAAATACGCGCGCACACGGTCCGGGCAGAAAGGCGGATGGATCAAGCGCGCGGAAGACTTCATCTCTCCGCGCTTTCACATGACGGACGCCGAGTTTCAGGCGCGGGTGGCAAAATGGGTCTGATCGGTAACGCCTTCAACCTGCTCTTTGGCGGCGGGCGCAATGTCATCGTGGACACGGCTGAGGTGTTTCGCGTCAATGCAGAGGCCGGCGACAAACGCGCGAGCGAGCTGCAATCCGCGGCCCTTGAGCAAATGGCCCGCGAATTCCAACCGCAGCAAAACGGCTGGTTTGATCGCTTGGTCGACGGGCTCAATCGTCTGCCCCGCCCCGCCATGGCCTTGGGCACAATCGCGCTTTTCATCTCCGCCATGTCAAACCCGGTTTGGTTTTCCGAACGCATGCAAGGGATTTCGCTTGTGCCGGAACCCATGTGGTGGCTTTTGGGCGTTGTCGTGAGCTTTTACTTTGGCGCGCGCCATCAGGCGAAGGGCCAGGAATTTCAGCGCTCTTTGGCCGAAACCATGGCACGCACGCCCCAGGTTGTGCGCAACATTGAGCATCTGCGGAGCCTGGATCCCAGCCAACCGCAGATTGCCCACAGCGGAACAGACAGCACCCTCGAAATCGCCGCCACGGAAACGGAGGACAACCCGGCCCTTGCCGCCTGGAAGCTGCGCCAAGATGCACCCGGGTGATTTCTGAGGTGCTGGCCTGCGATCAGCACTCGTCTATTGACACCTGAATGCTCCAGATTCACGATAGGGTTGCGTCAAAACGGGACGGTTTCTTGGACTCCTAACAGGAGCGACGCGATTTTTGACAGGAAAGGGACACTGTAATGAACATCAGACTCTATTGTGGTGCAGCGCTCTGCGCCGTTTTGGCAGGGCCGGGTTTGGCATCTGACGAAGTCACTGAAGATGTCACAGAGGTCCTGCCCGTGGCATCCGATGAGATCGAAGAATATCGGGTGGCCGGTGACTGGGTGGTTTTTGCCAACAATACGCGCGGCAATTGTTTCATGACCAAAAGCGATGACTCCGGAGCGGTGCAAATGGGTCTGACCAAATCCGGAGAGTACGGATATGTCGGCGCCTTCGTCAAAGGCGCTGAAATCGAGGAGGGTCCAAAGGCCATCGCGATCTCTGTCAACGGGAACCTGTATTTTGGCGAGTCCAACTCCGCCACGCAGCTCTCCGACGGGTACAATGGCGGCTACATTCTCAGCAACAACATCAAGCTGCGCTATGATCTGGGTAAGGCGGACGAGATGTACCTCTTCCCCGATGCGCCCTATAGCGCCACGGTCAATCTCAAGGACGCCAGAAAGGCGATCTTTGAGGTGCAGGAATGCACTAAGAAGCTTCAATCCGGGTGATAAAGGCCACGGCATTGCGGCCCGCATGGAACCGGCGCGATCTGACGATCGGGCCGTTTTTTTAAAGCGTCCGGCCTTTAACCTGAGACATCAGATAAAGTCCGGGCGCGTGCAACGTCCTTATGTTGCGCAGCATTCGACCAAAAGCTGTGATCCAGGTTTTTGGCCGAATGCTTTAGTCAGAGATACGCGATGCCGTCAGTCCGAGGCCCGCGAAGTTACCGATCAGGTTCGCGATCGTCTGAGCCGCTGTGAACGGAGATTCCGACATCAGCATGGTATCATTGGGTTCCAACGTGAAGTTTCTGGCGGCAAAAAGCCCGTCTGCATTTGTCAGATCAAAAGCAAAGACCACCTGCTGCATGTCAGGCCCTCTCGGCCCCGGGGTCAGATCGCGCGGGTGATAATCCCGGAGGATCAAAACGCCCTGCGGATTGCCGCGCCGACCGTCCACCCCACCGGCAGCGGACACAGCATCCATCGCTGTCATCTCTTCCTTTTGGAAAAAAATCAGCTCTTGGCGGCCGCTGGCGCCCACGGAATTAAAGCTGCGATCATCTTCGACAATGGCAACCACGTCGCCCCCGCGCATGCGCACATTCTTTGCTGGGTTTTCCAGAACATCCTCAAGCCGCGTCTCATAAAGCTGACCATTGCGCTGCAATCGAACCCTCGGGTTGCGCAAGCTGGTGTTCACACCTCCGGCAATTGAGAGCACACTCAGAAGTTGCATATTGCGGCTGTCCATCGGGTAGCGCCCCGGCGCTTGCACGCCCTGTGACACGTCCACAGAATTATTGCGTCCGGGCACAAGGCTCAGCTGCACTTGTGCTGCGGGCACGATCATTTCCATCTCGGCTTGGATCTTGTTGCGCGCAGCGCCAGATGTCAGGCCGCGCACGCGCACATCACCGACATAGGGTAAGAACACAGTGCCGGCAGAAGACACCGACAACGGCGCAATCGGCGTTTGCTTTTCTCCGTTGGAAATCAGCGAGTTTTCCTGATTGTCCCAGATGATGACCTCAATCGTGTCGCCCGTCTGGATGACCGCACTGTCTGGCCCGCGATCTGCGTGAAACCAAGTGCGATGCTCATAATGAGACGGCTTGGGCCAGGAATTCACCTGAGCACTGGACGCACGCGTCACCTCCACCACCTGAAATGTCGGGTTCTCAGAAGAGCCTTGCGACACAACTTCTTGCTGTAACGCGGCCGTTCTCGGCAAATTGCAAGCGCTCAGCGCAGCCAGGGCCAAGACAAGCCCAAAACTTTGCGCGCATCGCTTGGCTAAGCCTGTGGTCCTGCTCCGTGCATTCGATGCCAACTGCACTACCTCACGTGTTCTCGTTTACTGTTCACTAGCGCATTGACGCTGTATGAGACAATGGAAATGTGACTAAGTGATGGGGTTAGGCGGCTTCTTGACACAAAATCCGCAAAAGGGTTGCGCGTTGATCACAGGCGCCGGGGGGCGGCTGGGTCGATTGTTGCAAGCCGCATACGCACAAAGCCCTAAGCATTTGTATCGCTTTGAATTTCAATCCCGGCGCCCGGGCGCGGATCACCAATGGTCGCCAGGCGATGACCCCCGGGCTTTGCCGCACTGTGAGGCCGTGATTGGCCTGTGGGGCGCAACCTCTGGCGGCCCTGCTGCGCTTTCGCAAAACGCGCAATTGGTCTCCACCACATCAGAGCTCGCACAGGCTATCGGGGCAAAACGGGTGATACATCTATCCTCAGCGGCCGTGTACGGCCCAGGAATATCCATGAACGAAGATCACTCTGTAGGCCATTGCAGTGATTACGGAAAATCCAAACTAGAGATGGAGCAAGCCGCCCGAAAGCAAGGCCAGACGGACGGGTTGACCCACACGTGCCTGCGCTTGGCCAATGTGGTCGGTGCAGACAGCCTTGCCCCCGCCTTGCAACACGCAGGCCCCGCCACCATTGACAGCTTTACGAGTGATCCGGAGCCGCCCAAAGGCCCTTTGCGCAGCTATATCAGCGCATCAGACCTGCTGAGGGTTCTGGACGGTTTGCTCGCTCTCCCTGAGATTGAATGGCCCGCGATCCTCAATGTCGCCTGTCCCGAACCGATTTTCATGGATGCACTGATCAGAGCAGCTGACAAAGACGTGATCTTGCAACCCGCTCCGCCCACCGCCGTGGCCGAGGTCACGCTTGACGCCACATACTTGCAAAAGCTACTGCCGTCTCTCAATTTCCTGTCCACCGCGCCTGCGCTTATCGACGACTGGCGTCGATTGGAGAGCCTTGGATGACATTTGGCAAACGCCTGCTGGACCTTGTCTTGGCCCTGGTTTTGACGGTCATCCTCGCGGTGCCATTCTTGATCGTGGCTCTGGTGGTGTTGCTTCGCGACGGCCGCCCGATTTTCTTCGCTTCCAAACGTATGAAAACCCCGACAGAGAGCTTCACACTCTGGAAGTTTAGAACCATGACCGTTGATCACAAAGACGGAGGCGTCTCTGGCGGGGACAAGGCGGCCCGCATCACCCCAAACGGCGCATTCCTGAGGCGCAGGAGGTTGGATGAACTGCCTCAGCTCCTCAACATTTTGCTTGGAGATATGAGCTTCGTCGGCCCGCGACCGCCGCTCAAGCGCTACGTGGCTTTGCGCCCGGATCTCTACAAAGAGGTCCTGCGCAACAGGCCGGGCGTGACCGGCCTTGCCACGCTGCGATATCACCAACATGAAGAACGTCTTTTGTCCGCTTGCAAAACGGCACAAGAAACGGATCACACATATTTGTCTCGTTGTGTGCCCGCAAAAGCAAAGATCGACCTTATCTATGCCAAGAACCAATCCGTGTGCTTTGATATGAAGCTCATTTGGGACACGACTGCCCGAGTCTTGCTCAGAGCGCGTATAAAATAGGCAAAACTACGCTCATTTCGGCTACCAATTCAGAATGCGTTTGATTAAATGCGTGCAATCTATTGGTGTGTTGGCATCGAGCTGAGTACGGTATAACAATAATCCCCTTCCTAAGATGGGACCAAGACAGGGGCGACACTTGTATAAATTGGGGTTGCTTTACAAGCTGGCGGTGACGCTGACGCGTCAGCAAAAGCGAAACATCATTCTCGCGATCGACATCTTGTTGATCGCCGCCGCGTATCTACTAGCACGTGGTGTCATACTGACAGATGGCACTGCATACGACGGTACGTTTCCAATCATCACAGACCTATTGGCGCTGCTTTCTGCAGGCACGATTGCGATCATTCTGCTGGGTTTGCACAAGATCAAGTTGAACGCTTATCAGATGCAAGGTGTGGTTGAATCTGCTTTCGTTGCGTGCATTCTCTTCATGGTGGGTCTGGCAAGCGCCTTGCTGGCCGGGCCACAGGGCACCGCGGCGAAGGTGTTCGTCGTGACGGCCATGACGTTCCTGATCATGTCGGTGTCTTCTCGACTGATCATGCGGCGGGTTTTGTTGTACATCTACGACAAGGGCAATCCGCGCCTCCCCATCCTGATTTACGGTGCGGGCCAGACCGGGCAACAGCTGGCAACCGCCTTGGCCACAGACGATACTGTCGAACCGCTGGCCTTCATTGATGATGATCGCCGGCTGCAGGGTCTTTTGGTCGCGGGTATCCGGGTCCACCGCCCTGCAGAGCTCAATGGCCTGATTGAGAAACACGGCATCGGTCGCGTCGTACTTGCGATGCCCAGCGTGCAGCGCAACAAGCGCAACTATATCTCCCGGCGTATCGCCCGGGCGGGGTGCGAGGTCCACGCCCTGCCGTCCTTTGCGGATCTGGTGGCGAACTCTGCCAAGGATCTGGCTGACACACGGCCGGTGGATATCGACGAACTGCTTGGGCGGGACGGTCTGGAAGAAGAACTGCCAGGCGTGGCTGACACCTATGAAGGCAAAAACATCCTGATCACGGGGGCCGGTGGGTCGATCGGATCGGAACTGTGCCGCCAGCTTCTATCGTGCAAACCGGCCTCTCTGACACTTTTGGACCACAGTGAACTGGCGCTTTTCGAAATAGATCGCGAACTGCGCAGTATCACGGAACATGCGCAAATTCATGCGGTTCTGGGCTCTGTGACAGATCAGCCTCTGGTCGAACACACGATGAGCATCCACAAAACGGACATTGTCTTGCACGCGGCCGCCTATAAGCATGTGCCGCTGGTTCAGCACAACGCAATTGAAGGCATCAAAAACAACGTGCTCGGCACCAAATGTGTGGCAGACGCCGCCCGCGCCGTGGGCGTCGAACGTTTCATTTTGGTCTCGACTGACAAGGCCGTGCGCCCGTCATCGGTTATGGGCGCGTCCAAAAGATTTGCCGAGCTGCTCATTCAAGATCTGGCCACGCGCTCGACAAGCACGCGATTTTCGATGGTCCGGTTTGGGAACGTGCTGGGATCCTCCGGCTCTGTGATCCCGCTTTTCCACGAACAGATCTCACGCGGCGGTCCCGTCACCCTCACCCATTCGGATGTGACGCGCTACTTCATGACCATTCCCGAGGCGGTGCGACTGGTGCTCCTTGCGGGGTCCTTCGCCCGTGGCGGTGACGTGTTTGTCCTCGATATGGGCCAACCCGTTCCAGTGAAACAGCTGGCGCGCAAGATGATTGAAAGCACTGGCCACAGCGTGCGCGACAAAGACAATCCGCTGGGGGATATTGAGATTGAGATCACTGGCCTGCGCCCGGGCGAAAAGCTGCACGAAGAGCTTCTGATCGGCTCAGACATGCTGACCACCCCGCATCCAAAGATCATGCGCGCGCAGGAAAAACACCTGTCAGAGATTGAAATGGCAAACGCCTTGCAGTCGCTGCGACAGGCGATCACAGCGCGCAACACCGAACAACTGTTCCAAATTCTCGCTCAATGGATCGAGACGAACGGACAAGACAAGATCCGGATCGTAAACGAATAAAACGCGCCGACACTGGGCAAGGCACTGGGCAACGACGCGGGCCCAAAATCGCCTCAACCGCTTTCGCTTTTCTCTGCAAGGGCGAGCCACTCATCCTCCGCCTCGACGAGCTTTTCCTGACGATCGACCAAAGCAGCACTCGCTTTCTCAAAAGTTCTGGGATCGCGCGTAAAAAGCTCGGCATCTGAGAGCACCCCCTCAAGCTTTGAAATTTCTGCGCCCAACGTATCGATCTCATCGGGCAGCCGTTCAAAACGATGTTTCTCCGAAAAGGTCAGGCCCGAGACAGGCGCTTTTTCGCGCTTTTTATCAGCGTGTTGCGCCGGTTTTTTGACTTTCTTTTCCGCGCTTGGCACGTCATCCCGCTGGCCTTGCATATCGCTCCATCCCCCGGCGTAGAGCGTCACGCGCCCGCCCCCGTCAAAAGACAGGGTTTGGGTTGCCACCCGGTCTAGGAAATCACGGTCGTGGCTGACCAGCAAAACCGTGCCATCATAGTCATCCAGCAGCTCCTGCAAGAGATCAAGCGACTCGATATCCAGATCATTGGTCGGCTCATCCAGCACCAAAAGATTGCTCTCTTTGGCCATCAGCTTGGCCAAGAGCAATCGCGCTTTTTCTCCGCCGGACAGGGATTTCACCGGCCCGCGCGCCTGGGCCTCATCAAAGAGAAAATCCTTGAGATACCCCACCACGTGCCGCGGCTGCCCGCGCACCATGACCTGATCAGACCGCCCAGAAACCGACAGATCCCGCTCAACGGTCAATGCGTCCCAAAGCGACATGTCGGGGTCAAGCGCTGCGCGGGATTGATCAAACACAGCAGGGACCAGGTTGGTCCCATGCTTCACCGATCCGGTATCTGGCGCCTCGGTTTTCATCAGCAGACGCAAGAGCGTCGTCTTGCCCACGCCATTGGGGCCGACAAAGGCCAAACGATCTTTCCGCGACAGGGTCACAGACAGATCTCGCAGGATGAGGTTATCTCCATAGCTCTTTGAAATACCGCGCGTTTCGATCACTTTTCGCCCGGATCTCTCGCCGCTGTCTAGCTGCATGGCGGCGGTGCCCTGGCGTCGGATCTGGGCGGCCCGCTCTGCCTTCATGTCCAGCAAAGCGCGCACGCGCCCCTGATTGCGTTTGCGCCGGGCGCTGATCCCTTCCACGGCCCACCGCGCCTCAGCCTTGATCTTGCGATCAAGCTTGTGCCGCGCCAGATCCTCTTCTGCCCAGACCGTATCCCGCCAGGCCTCAAAGGCCTCAAAGCCTTTATCTTGGCGCCGCATCACACCGCGATCCATCCAAAGCGTGACCCGCGTCAGCGCCCGCAAAAACGCCCGGTCGTGGGAGATCAGCACATAGGCGCCACGTGAGGCGCGCAACTGCTCTTCGAGCCAGCCAATGGCTTGAATATCCAAATGGTTGGTCGGCTCATCCAGCAGCAT
>CAKZYL010000471.1 GCA_937884705.1 uncultured Roseovarius sp.
GTGCGATCTCCTTGAGGCAGGGCCTCAGCCGATGGCGAACTCCGTCCGACGCGATCCGCGCCGGAATGGGAGGTGCCTTCGCCCTCCCAAACCCTCCAGAACCAACCTCGGAGGTTGGATCGCGTCCCGCAAGTGCGCGCCAGCGTCTCGCCCGATGCCCCACGGTGGGGGCCCGTCTGCCGCTGGCGTCTCCCTTGCGGGAGGTATCGCGCCCAGGCGCTGACGCCCCTTCGCGATACCAGGTTTGCCCCCGGCAAACCGCCAGTGATCTGTCCCCATATCCCGCCCCCCATGAGGTTGGGAATGGGATTCCAGATCACAGGCAAGCCCATGCCTCAGAGAGCCGTTGGCTCGCTTCGGACGGGCTGTCTTTTCCCCTTCGGCCCCAGCCTTTTGGTGGGCGGGCCTACGGGGAAAAGACGGCTGACCCGATGTCCCATGTCGGGGCATGGGCCGGGGTCAGCAGCAGCGCGTTTCGGCGTCATCTACATCACGGGGGAGGGTAGGGGCGTGGCCAGCTACCACCTCTCCGTGAAGACGATCAAACGCAGCGCCGGGCGCTCGGCCACGGCGGCGGCAGCCTACCGTGTCGGGGAGCGCATCGAGTGTCAGCGCGAAGGTCGTATCCACGACTACACCCGCAAGCAGGGCATCAAGGAGACCTTCATCCTGACCCCGAAGGACGCCCCGGATTGGGCGACGGATCGGTCCCGCCTCTGGAACGAGGTCGAGGCCAGCGAGACCCGCCGCAACTCCGTCACCGCCCGCGAATGGGAGCTGGCCCTGCCGTCCGAGATCAGCGCCGAGGACCGCTCGCAGATCACCCGCGACTTCGCCCAGGAGCTGGTCAGCCGCTACGGCGTGGCCGTCGATGTGGCGATCCACGCCCCGCACCGGGAAGGCGATCAGCGCAACCACCATGCCCATGTTCTGACCTCAACCCGGAAGCTGGAAGCCGGTGGCTTCACCGCGAAGACGCGCGTGCTCGATTCCGCGAAGACGGGCGGTGTCGAGATCGAGCAGATGCGCGGGGTCTGGGCCGATCTACAGAACCGCGCTCTGGAGCGGGCAGGGGAGACCGAGCGCGTCGATCACCGGTCGCTTGAAGCGCAGCGGGACGCTGCGCTGGAGCGGGGTGATCAGCTTTCGGCCGAAGAGCTGGACCGTGACCCAGAGCTGAAGCTAGGGCCAGCGGCGAACTCCATGGAGCGGCGGGCGAAGGCGATGGCCGAGCGTCAGGGGCGTGAGTATGTGCCGGTGACAGAACGGGGCGCTGTCGTGCACGCCGCCCGCCAGGCCCGTGCTGCTTTCCGCGAGCTGCGCGAACGCCTGGACATCGCGCGGGAGACTTACGGGGCCGAGCGGGACGCCGGGCAGGGGCGTGTGTCTGCCGGTCTGGCAGCGCTCAGGGCGGCAGCCGCAAAAGAGTGTGGCGAACGGGCCGGGCCGGACGACTTGCGCGAGAGGCTGGCGAAAGTCGTGGGCAGGTCAGAGGACCGGGACGACACGCCCGCACCGGAGCGGCGCAACTACGCGCGCGAGCGCCTGAAGGAGATCATGGAGAAGGACGCCGGGCGAGACGGTCAAGCGGCGGTTCACAAGCTGGACGGGCACAGCGATCCGGAGCTTGGCCAGGAAACCGGGCACGAGGCGCGCAAGCCGTCCGTGAACGAGCGGCTGAAAGATGTGCTGAACAAGCCGCGTGAAAAGCTGGAGATCGAGGACGAGCGCGATCGGGAGCAGGATCAGGAGGTCGAAAACAAGCGCGAAATTGATCGGGACATCGACCACGATCCAGGTCTCAGTCATTGACGAGGCGATGAGAAGTCGTTTCCCCGTTCTTCATAGGAATGCTTGCCTGAGAAATGAAAGGCAGGGATGGGCAACGTCTCCCACCAACAAAGAACTGCGTTCATTCGGCTTGCCGGCTGCATAGATCTATACTCCTCAAAGTTAGCTAAAGATTGAAACGAAAATACAAACAGCGCACTCGATGGGCTATTTGGTCAACAAGCCATAGGTGTTGATTTCGTCCTGTGACATTATGTGGATGTCGTCGGCGGGCGCGGCATAGATCGTAAACCAGTAAAAGGCATCGTCCCCCAGCATGTCTTCGACATATTTTCGGTTTTGTTCGTGCTCTAGCGCGTCGCGGGGATAATTCTTGGCTTCCCGCGAACCATCGGACCAGGAGTGAACGCCGATCTCAGCGCCGTTTTCCATGGTCCGATTGACTCCTGCCAGAAATAGATCAACGCCGCCTGAGTAGATTCTGCTTGTTGATGTCAAGTGAGTAGTGAGGCCCAACTCGCGAACGCGATAAGCGAGGGGAATCATAGTGTCATCGTCGAGCGAGCCTGGCACCTCCAATTCCACAAGTGTTGTGATACCGGGGTTTTGAGCGATAACCGCTTCAAACTGCTTCAGGGTTTTGGAGTTGATTTCTCCTTCCATGAAGAGCGTGGCGCCCTCAACCGTGAAACTCGTTGTTTCGACCTGATTGAGCGCGAGAATGGCCACTTGCTCGCACCCGGCCAACAACATTGCGCTGGAAAGAACCGCCACCTCAATCAATTTAGAAAGTGTGTTGCGCCTCTGGCCTATGAATGGGCTTCCTTGGGAGCGAAAGCAACCGCGCTTGGAACCTACGTGAGCTTGGGGTGAGTTTGACGACATCATTTTTGTACCTTCTTCACGGTAGGGTTTGGGAGGAGGCTTTGCAGCCGCGGTTGCGCCATGCGGCCATGTGCCCTTTGTAGCCTGCCAAACCCCGACTTCTCGGTCGAGTAGCCGTTTTGCGGTGCAGGTTGGGGTCCTGACCCTAGGACTTGCGCCGTTCTATCCGACCACCCTGTGTCCGCGGTCGCGCATACAGTTAAAAACGATCCGCTCACGGCGTTCGTCGAGTTCTTCGTTGCCGGACGCGCGACCCAACAGCCCACCGACGACAGCACCTGCAATCGCACCCTCCAACTCGTCGCCATCATCCGCGTCGGCGGCACCAACAAGCCCGCCAACGACAGCACCAGCGGTGGTTGACTGGTTTGACAGCTGCGCTTTTTGCGCGACGGTGCGGCAGGCACCCAGATCCTGCTGGAAGTTGGCGGACTTTCTGCCGTCCACGATGGGTGAGTAGGGCTCTTCGGAGCAAGCCGCCAACAAGATCAGCGAGGTCAACAGGGCCGGTTTAAACAAATTTGCGTGCATCTTTCGGGTCCTTTTATTTCAAGATTTGAGGGACCACTACACACTACTCAAACGTTTGACAACATAAATTTTATGTTTTACATAAAAAATGTAATGTTGTGAATGACAGTCTTGATGTTTGAAGATGAGACATTTAAGCTTTGGGATAACGAGAGGAGCGGCCAGTGAAGTTGCTAGCAAAGATCGCGATGGTCGCGAGTTTTCTGTATTACTGCGCAGGTTTCTCGTGGCTGTGGTTCGGACAGATGATCGGTGCCCACAACGAGGTGTGGGATACATTTGGGTTTCCCGCTCAGGCAGCTTCGCCACCGCTTTGGTCCATGGTTGCGGGATTAACGTTCACCCTCATTGGGATGGCGGGCTTGCTTTATGCTTACCTGGGTGTTTGGCGGATTCTTGACGGCGGATCCGGGCAGGACTTCAGAGCGCTTGCCCGCAGGTTGCACATGATTGCGAAGGGTTTGTTCGGCTTTTGGCTTGGGTACAACCTTGTGACAGGGGTTACACAATTCCTGATCGTATCCGGGTTGGAAAGCACCGAGGGGTTCGACTTCGGTTATGATCCACTCGATACCGATGTGCTGTTCCTGATCTTGTCGATTGCCTTATTCGCGATTGCGAACGTGATGCACCGCGCTTGGGAGGCAGAAGAAGAAAACAAGCTGTTCCTGTAGGAGAAAACCATGGCAATCGAGGTGGAACTTGACCTGATGCTGGTCCGCAGGAAGGTCTCTTCTCGGGAGTTGGCGAAAGCCATCGGTATTTCAGAGACGAATCTATCACTGATCAAGTCAGGCAAGATAAAGGGAATGCGGTTCAACACGCTGGATGCGATCTGCGAGTTCCTTGATTGTCAGCCTGGCGATATTCTAATTCGAAGAACGGATGATGAAAAAAGATGAGCAAAGGTTCTTTGTTTATGCCACTCGCGCGCGCTATTGACCCAAAACGTGACGTCGAATCCGAGCTACCGCGACCGCTACTCTTTGCCCGCAAGGCGATTGACTATTTGTTCCGGGTAAGCGGGTACTTCCTCGTGATGTGTCTGACAGTCGGCTTGCTGCTGTCCAACTGCTCGGAAGACCCCTTCCTTGGCGTCATGCCCTATGTCCTTGGTGCGAGCTTCGTCTTTTATCTAATCCTAACGCTCTTTGGCATTCCTGCGTTCCTGGCGATAGGTGAAATCGAGAACCCAAGAGTGCGCCGGGCAATCGCCTACCCAGCTACTCTTTTGATGCTCTTGATATCTGTTTGGATGTTCATTGAAGCGCCATTTTTTGATGTCCTCGTTGAATATGTCCTTAGACTCTTTCCCAACGCTAACGGATGCGATGCTTTTTTGATCAACGAATAGATCGTCTTGAAGCGAAAGAGCTTGATCACCTTCGAGGAGCGCTTCTCGCTAGCGCGACCAACACTTTCAGATGACAATAACCTCGTTGCCTAAACCGATGCGTCAAAAACGGTCGTTATGCCCAAGAATGCAGACCCAGTTCGTGTTAAGGGCTGCAAATCACTCGGCGCAAAGGTTGTCCTAGCCGACGATATTCATGCCGCATTTGCGACCATGGACAGGATCAAGGAACACGAAGGGCGGGTAGCAATTCACCCATTTGAAGGTGAGTTGATGACACTCGGCGCGGCGACCTGTGGGCTGGAGTTCATCAAGGAGGTTCCAAACCTTGATGCCGTGGTGGTCCCAGTCGGTGGAGGAGGATTGATCAGCGGTATTTCTTCAGCAATCAAACAGGCCTCCCCAAGCTGCAAAGTCTATGGGGTTGAGCCTAGCGGGGCTGATGGTCTTCGCCGAAGTCTTGATGCTGGTAGACCGGTTTCGCTGGAAAAGGTCAGTACAATCGCTGATAGCCTTGGCTCGCCGGTGTCGTTGCCGTACTCCTTTTCAGTTGCGCAAGCGGGTGTGGATGAGGTCGTTCGAATAGACGATGAGGAGATGCTCATGTCGATGGTCCTGCTCTACGACGCTCTCAAACTTGCGGCGGAACCGGCCTGTGCAGCGGCGACCGCAGCCATATGCGGCCCGCTTCATCACAGATTGAAAGGCCTTCGGGTGGGCTTGGTTGCTTGCGGCTCGAATATCTCAGAGCAAAGGATGGTTGAGTTAGTAACGCAAGGACGCTCGATCCTTCAGCGTACCAAGAAAATTCAGTGATCTGACCCCGTCGTGGGTTTCATCAGAGAACGAATTGAAAGAGTGCCCAGAAGTCAGAAAGTCCTGAGTTCTGAGTTTAGCCCAAATTGACCAGATCGAGAGGAGGGACGATGGAGATACACATCTGGCTATCATTCGTCGCCGCTAGCGCGGTCATCATTGCGATGCCGGGCCCTACTGTTCTTTATCTTATGGGGCAAACGGCCACATACGGGATCAAGCAGACGCTTAAACTAGCACCGGTCGTTGCGTTCGGCGTTCTCTGCTCGATCACGGCATCTCTTGCTGGTGCCGGTGGTCTGCTGCTCGCCTCGACCACACTGTTCAACCTGCTTAAGGTTATCGGCGCAATTTACCTCATTTGGCTTGGGTTTAGGACGATACGTCAAGGCACAGTGCCCGAGGCGGAGAAATCTAGGAAACCATCGCGTCAGCGCTTTGCTGCTGCCTTCGCTATATCGGCACTCAACCCAAAAGTATTGGTATTTTACATCGCCTTTCTGCCCCAATTTGTCCGTCCATCGGAGCCACTGATGCTCCAGTTTTCCATCCTGGCTGCCACTTTCACAGCATTGGCCTTTATTAACGCGGGCCTTTGGATTGTGGTCGTTGGAAAACTGAAAGATCGGATGGCTTTTAGAGGAGCGACCCAATGGTTGAACTGGATCGCGGGCGGGCTCCTAGTTTCCGCAGGAGCGTTCACATTCAAGTCGATCAGGAATCAGTAGATGTTCAGATATTGCTCAAACGGTGGATGCTGACCAACTCCAGCCGTGCGAAATGGCTGGTTTGTGCAACAAATGCTGCGAACCTTTGGTTCTGCATGCGCAAAAGTCCGGTGTGAGCCCAAAGTTACAGATGCTGCGCTATGTATGAATGACAGCTTTTTGGGATAAGCTCTTAGAATTCAAAGGTCATTTAAACGCGGTGCGATAACAATCGTGTGCTGTTTCACTCTAAATAAGTAAGGTCTGCCTTTTCATAGATCACAAAACCATCTTTCGTAGGCCGTATTTTTTTCTGATCCCAGCAAGCTATTGCTTCATCCAACGTTAAGTTCTGGTTGTGGTCGCGGATGTCACGAAGATACCGTAAGTAATTGTTGCACTCAGCGATCTCACGTCGAAAGGTCGGATCGAGCTTACGGTCCTCTAAAACATGCCAAGCCGATACAGCATCGTCCAGAGTAGCGCCGACATTAGACTTCATCCACTCCATAAAATCCGAGTGACACACAAACTTTCTTCCAATTTTCTGTTTGAAGAAAGATCTGACATTTGGACCAAACGATACACCATGCGTTATGACTGTTTCACCTGTTAAAGCAGCTGACGCCCAAGGAAACTTGTCTTGACGTTTTCGGCGGGAGGTTGTGGGAGGCGGCGTACCGGGGTTATCTAGTGCAAAGAATACACGCGCACGCATCTCCGCTTTGGTTCCGGTAGTAGAAACTTTTAGAAGTTCGCAGAACTGTTCCAGATGCGTTACGGGCCAGTACCAGCGCGCAAATTCCTTTGCACTTAGATGTTCACTGACATGTGGCCGCTTTTCATCGGTTTTCATTTTCAAAATCTTAGAGCGGCCCTTGGCACAAGTCTACACTACGACCGCTCTGTCCCGCACAGCTGCCGAGGAAAGACGCGCACAAACGCCCGGTTGCGCAACACTCCCCTGCCCCACTGATGCGGCGAAGAGCGTCGCCGGTCTGCGACCCCAACAAACACAGTGCCATTCATCGTGAAAAGTCGCATCCCCTGCCCTGTCCCGCATTGTTGCAAATATATGTTGCGAAATAACTTGATTGAGCAACAAGAAAGCGCAACACTGTTTGTATGAACCTAGGCTATGCCCGCGTATCAACCGACGACCAGGCGACCGCCGCGCAGCTCGACGCGCTGCGCGCGGCTGGATGTGAGCGCGTTTTCGAAGAACGAGCGTCGGGTGGCCGGTGGGATCGGCCGGAGCTGCACCGGATGCTCGATCAGCTCCGCCAAGGCGATGTGCTGATTGTCTGGAAGCTCGACAGGCTGTCGCGGTCTCTAAAAGACCTTTTGACTATCATGGAGAAAATCGACGCAGCTGGAGCCGGATTCCGTTCGCTGACCGAGGCCATCGACACGACCACCCCCGCCGGGCGCATGATGATGCAGATGGTGGGCGTCTTTGCAGAGTTCGAGCGAGAGATGATCCGGGAGCGGACCCGCGCCGGTTTAGAACGCGCGCGCAAGAAAGGACGCCACCCAGGGCGCAAACCAAAGCTGTCGGACGACCAGCGCCAGGAAATCCGCGATTTGGTGCTTTCCGGCAAGCGCACGGAGGCCGAGGCTGCGCGCTTGTTCAAGGTCCATCGTTCCACGATCAGTCGCCTCATGCGGGGGGCATCCGATGCAGCAGCTTGAGATGTTTCCAGAAGACATCCTCATCGAACGCGTGGACCCAGAAGCCAATATGTATAGGTTCTACCGGCTGCGCCTCATGCCAGACCTGTTCGGTGGTGTGTCGCTATTGCGCGAGTGGGGTCGGATCGGCACTCAGGGGCGGCACCGGATTGAGCTGTTCGAAGATGCAGGTCGCGCGACCGACGCGATGGTCGCGCTCTATCGCGCCAAGCAAAAGCGTGGGTATCAGCTCACCGGATGAAACAGGACCAGGCGGCAAACCCCTGCCCCGCCATAGCCGCCGTTCAAACTGAGCGCGGCGAAGGTCTCGAAGGAGCCCAATTTGCCAAATGCTGCAATGTGCATGGATGTCCGGTTTTCGAGATGCGAACAGAAGATACCAAAATTAAGGCCACGCGAGTATCAGTATCGCTAAAACTACTGAAATATTGCTGAACAGAACCAATGTCATGAGGTTCGCAAACCCTGCAACGGCAAATGCGATACGATAACCTCGAGATGCCTTTAAGAAGAAGGTCAGGTTTAGTAACGCCAGGAACGCTGCTGCGGAAAGGGCGATGATCAAACGGGCTTGGCCCGGCTCAAATGTGAGAAGCGCAAAATGAAAGATCAAAGGCAAACCAAGGTTCACTGCAATCAATTTAGACAGTTGTCCTTGGACCTGCGATACGCGTTCTGTCATCCTTTTTTGCCTTCCTATGTACTCCTCAATATCGCCTATTTATGACAGCGACAAATTGGGTTCCACACCGTGCCCCGCTATTTCGAGGTTTGACGTGGTAGTGTTTGGCCCAAAGCCAACGACAAGTTTAGATTTTCCAAACTTGCTAGAGCCGACCTCAGCGCATCCGTAGAGAATGCGCTTTGTCCCGCACGAAGTAGGTCAGTAGCCCAGTCTCTTCCGAATAGCTGCGCCGCAGTAATATGGCGCGCTGCATAGTAGCCTTGGTAGTGATCGGTCTTTCATCCATTCTGCGGCGATATCTGCGAGGGCATTCGGACTGAAGAACCAACAGTGCTACTGTGCGCGACTTCAATTATTGGCATTGAAATCCACCAGCTCACGCCCCCGCAAGGTGCAGCGAACATCCCTGGTCGCATAGACGATGTCCGGATTTACCAATGACATGTCGATCTCGTAGGAAAGGTCAACTGACTTGACATATTGGCCAGTTACAGACTGAGAAATGATCTTTCTCACAGGGTGTTCAAGCCTACTTCGTGCATGTCCATCACAAATCTCGGCTGCCAGACCAACCCCGATGGTCGCCTCTGTCCGTGCCAGATCTCTTTCCACTTCGAACTGTTGAGAAACCGCTGTGCTTAAGCTCACGCAGTGCATGAATTCCGCAGTACCTCTCTTGAACCCGGATTGGAGGCACGCCCTTTCCGACGGCGAGTATCGGCTGACGTCAGATGTAACCACCGAAGTACTCCCGTCTGGGTTACAGGCAGCAACAAGAGCAATTGAAAGCAAGATTAATGCTCGCATGGCAATTTCCTTAATTTTGGCAAAACTTCTGCAACTTGGGTGTTCAGAACCAAGGTTTTCAAGCTGACTTTGTCTTGCTCGGTTCTGGTCTTGATGTCCAGATGTTTTCAGAGGGTTTTAGCTGATTTACTGAATGGGTCGCCGAACCGGACATTGGTGCAAACGCAGCGAATGTCTCAAAAGTCCCGATTCTGTGGAAAAACAACGTGTTGCTGGCGCAGAAAGTAGCGATCCGAACTGGGCGCGAGTGCCTTTCTGATCAGGCTTTGCGCGTTTGCTGCGGTGCAGGATAGATCTTGGCCAGTTTGCGGAGGTTCTGGGCGGTAGCGGCGAGGAGGAATTCGTCATTGGCGCCGCATGGACCACGTAATCGGAGGCGACCCAAGCCAAGGATCCGTTTGAGGTGAGCAAAGAGCATCTCGACCTTCTTCCGCAGCTTCATCGAGACGTCGTATTGGCGGGTCTTGGCGATGTCGCGGGCAACCTGGCGGGCGTCTTCAGTTTCTTCGCGGCTAATTTTGCGGGCATCAGCGTTTGGACAACACTTGGCTTTGGATGGGCAGACCTGACAGACCTCTTTCAAGGCGCGGTAGCGAGCTGTGCCCTTGCCGGTCGGCCGTCGGTTCGGGTCTGAGTAGTTGCGACGGAACTGTTTGAGTTCATGCCCCTCGGGGCAGATGTATTGATCGTTCTCCGCGTCCCATTCAAAGTCGGCGCGAGTCCAGGTTCCGTCGTTGCGTCCGGACTTGTCGAACACCGGAATGTGCGGCGCGATCTGGCGTTCGACCAGCCAACCGAGAAGCGGCCCGGTGCCATATGCAGTGTCGGCGATCAAGCGCTCTGGGTGCAAATCAAACTTCTGCTTCACCCGGTTCAGCATGGTCTTGGTCGATCCAACCTCGGCTTGCCGGATCGAGCGGGTCGCTTCCACGTCAACTATCACGCCGTGGTCTGTGTCGATCAGGTAGTTGTCAGAATAGCTAAAGAATGCAGGCCCTTTGCGTGCCGCCGTCCATTGGCTCGCTGGATCGGAATGGGATGTGAACTTCGGCTGCACTTCGCTGGCCGCGCCGAATGCAGCCTCATCCAGCGTGTCGAGATACTCACGCACGGCGCGGGGCGCATCCGCCGGGTTGATGTCCGAAGCATCCCACTCTTCCTTTGGGGTGGAGTTCTGTTTGTTCGCATCCGCCTCGATCAGGCTGGCATCAATTGCCATGCGCTGGCCACTGACCAGACCTTCTTCGATGCACCGCGCAACGGTCATCTCAAACAGATGACGCAGTAGTTCGCTCTCACGGAAACGCCCATGCCGGTTCTTGGAAAACGTTGAATGATCCGGCACGCGATCATTCAGATCGAGACGGCAGAACCAACGATACGCGAGGTTCAGATGCACCTCTTCGCAAAGCCGTCGCTCAGAACGGATGCCGAAGCAGTATCCCACCAACAGCATGCGGATCAGTAGCTCTGGATCAACCGATGGACGACCAGTATGGCTGTAGAAATCGGCCAGATACTGGCGGATGTCGCTCAGATCGACGAACCGATCAATCGAACGCAACAGGTGATCTTGAGGGACATGGTCTTCCAGAGAAAACTCGTAAAACAGCGACGCTTGCGCTTCCTGCCTCGGTCCCATCATCGCCAATCCCTCCCCACAGGGCGAATTGAATCAGCAGATCATCCGTCGATCAAGAAAGAGTTTTTCAACAAAATATCCCTATAGCTGTCATCGGAGGGCGTCTTGGTTGAGCTGCGCCGCCGCAAGTCCGCTTCGAGCCCATATTGACTATTGTCAAATGCACGATTAGCCGTTCTCGAATGCACCAATCCACGCAGGGCCAAGAGAACTAAGTGTTTATTCGTTTCGTTTCGCAAACCAACGTCCAAATGATGTCATTCCGCGAAGGCTTTTTCGTGCCTGCCTACCAGATGCGCGAGGATCCAGACGTTGATGCTTTCACGAAAGAGCAACTTGAAGAGATACTCGCGTGGTTTCGAGAGAACCTGCCGATTCCGGACCGTTTCAGTCGCAAACAAGCGGACTTAGATGAGGATGACACATATGGTTTGAGTTGGTTCAAAGACACGGCCAAGGAGCATCTTGCAAGATCCTATGAGCTTATCAGTTTGATGGAAATCTACGGGCATACGATCGAAACCATCCGAACGGATCGGGTTGGATTTGTTGTTTACGAAGATGACTTTCAGATCGTTGCAGAGCCCTTCAGAGACACACCGAGGTAAGAGTGAAAAGACCATTGCAGCAACAGCCCTTTGGGCGGCAATTGCTGGGCCGTCTGCCGCCGATGACACTTGGGACGCAGCCCTTGTCAGTGGCGGCGCGACCAATACGCAAGGATATTCGGAAGTCAGGCTTGCCGTTGCAGGTGATTTTATCCGCATTCCGGCGGTGCGTTTCACCATGGGCAACAATGACCTTAGCCCGCGTATAGCGCGTGACACATTCCATGCAACGCCCGAGCACCCCGTGAACTTGTCAACCTACTGGATTGCCAAGACACCCGTTACAATCGCCCAGTTCCGGGCATTTGTTGATGCGACCGGATATGTCACCGACGCAGAACGGCCTGGTGCAGATGGGCCTTGGGTCTATGATTTCGACGAACGTGGTTTTATCGCGAAACAGGGGTATAACTGGCGCAATTGTTTCGCTGATATCATTGCGCGCTATCCTGAAATTCCGTTCACCGATGCACATCCCGTTGCATGTGTCAGTTGGAACGATGCAATCGCGTTTGCGAACTGGGTTGGCACCGAAACGGGTCTAACGGTGACGCTGCCGTCAGAAGCGCAGTGGGAATATGCGGCACGAGGGGCTGATGGTTGTATATACCCGTGGGGCAATACGCCGTCAGACAGGCGGCAGGCCAATTACGCCGATGATAGCTTTGCGAAATACTTCGCCCATATCGAGCAATCGCTTGTCCATCGCGGCATCAATGATGGATATCCGCTGACTTCACCCGTCGGGCAGTTTCCATTGGGCGCTTCTCCGTTCGGTGTCTTGGATATGGCGGGCAACCTGACCGAATGGGTCTATGACGGAGAATATGATTACCGCCCAACAGAGCAGACAGACCCATTGGCACGTCGCGGGCAAGCGCGGATGCAAAAGGGCGGCGATTGGTCCTCGTCAGCAGGTCGGCCCGACCAAAGACCGGACGAGCTTGAAGGCGGGCACAACATTCGCGCCGATGCGCGTCAGGCGGATGAAGCGGGCAGTTCGGATGACCACATGGGGTTTCGGCTGGCCATCGTGCAAACTTCGCGCTGAACAACGCGTGGTGCGCGCCTTCTGCTATTGGAGTTTTTCCCAGATGGTCTCGAGGTGTGGAATGAATTCTTCGCAAAACTGAATTTCGATCTTTTGTGGATCGTAATAGGCGTTCGCCTCACCGCAAGATAGCACGACCACACCCACATCCCGAGGCAGCGACAGCGTATCATTCATGTCGCTGACCTCTTGCTGCATGATGCGATCCAATAGCCCATTGGGCGCGCTGCCCTCATATTCGTAGACCAGTTTGCCAGCGTTTTCCGCGACTTCCATTTCATCGAAAATGAGGGACCAGCTAGAGTTTGCCTGATCAAATTCCTCGGGGCAATATTCAGCGCGGTCCTGTGGAAGGCCAAGTTCAACAGCTAGGTCATCTCGTTCATCAGGGTTCGCGCCATAGAACAAACAAACATGATTGTAGTACCGCTGTTCGTCTGGGCCATGGGTCGACCAGTAGGCAATTTCTTCTGTGCCCTCGGGATCGTTGATAAACCCGAACGCGCTATCATAGGCCAATGCCTGGGCGGCTTCTTCCTCATATAGCGCGTCAATTAGTAATACCGACATCACATCCGCAGCATCCTCCTCTTGGCCAAAGATCGGGACGTTCATCTCGCTGATCACGGCATGACCAAGTTCGTGATAGAAGATCGAGCGAATATTTGCGTCTACTAAAGCTTCCTTTGCAGACATATCTTGGGCGATGGCATTGGTTGCATGCAGAGCCGCAAGGATCAAAAAGTAGTGTTTAATTTGCATGTTTTACCTGGTCCAAATGGCAGTCCAAGAAGCCTTTTTCTGAGTTAGTGCATCTCTTTGACAAGGTCGACCCTGATCACAGGTGTGTGTCCCCAAATGGAGAAGCAGACGTTTGCCACCGTGTGGTAAAGGGCAGCTTTGTCCCCAGTTTGCAAGTTCATGTACGACGCAGCGTAGGGTCACTATGCGGTCAACAATGGCTGAGATTCCTTAGCGCCTTATTCTGCACTCAGGCCACCCGACAAATTACACCACCTTGACGGAAGTGACCGAAGTCGAGCCCTAGAACTTCCACTCCTGATCCCGAATAAACTGCAACATGTTGATGCACCGTAGGTCGCGCTTCCCGCAGACATCTGGAATGCGCGGGCTTCTTTCTGACCCAAATGCTTCCTCTGTCACAACGACTAGGCGCGGGTTGTGAGACAGCGCGAGCGAGATGACCATCGGATCAGCGCCAGACTTCCCCTTTTTGGTGTCTACCAGGCGCGGAAACTCGGCCATGATGCTGGATAGCTCCGCCTCATACTGATCCAGTTCGACAAACAGGGCTGGCCGATCCTTGGCCCAAGCAAACAGGTCATCATGCTTGCGTTCCAGTTCTTCCAGAACGTCGTAAGCGGCGAACAACCTCCCCGCTTCGATCAACTCATCAAGCCGCTTGTCCCAGAGATCAGGAAGGATATCGGGCGGGTAGCTTCGCTGATAGGCGTGGACGAGAGCGCTCGTATCAATGCTGTACTTAAAGTCAGAGGCCATGCGTTATCCCGTGAATGCCCGTTCTTCGAGCTTCGGGAAGTGCCGAATTCGTAGGTTGTTGAAATAGCCTGATGCCTCGTTCAACGTCATCAGGTCCTGGCGCACACTGTTGAGTACCAGCCTGACAAAAGGCCGACCAAGTTCAACAAATACATCCTGCGGCGGGTTCTTGCTGAATTTCTTCTTCGACTCTTTGTATTCTGCCTTCTGGCGCGCTTTCAGAGCGCGCCATTCTTCGTTGTATTGCTCTGCCTTCGCTCGGTAAAAGCCAAACGTTGTGCGTTCAAAGGTTGCTAGACGCCGCAAGAAGGCTTCCCGGCTGACGCCGAACTGATCGCTCACGGTGCGGATATCACTGTCTGACCAGTCCGTTGACTTACCCGGATGTGCCCGCACCATTGGAGCGCTGAGAACATGTTCTTTCGGCATAAGCGCAGCCGCCGCGACATGATTGCAGAAGACCTCTATCCGCTGTTCTTCAGGAGGGCGTGTGGTGTCCACGTCCAGGTCAGAGACACCGCTTAGATTGAGTAGCAGGTGCGAAAACTCGTGCAGCAGACTAAAGGTTCTGCGGTTTGGTACATCCCCCCGGTTTACGGCGATAATGGGCAGCACTTCCGCAGCGAGTGCAAAGCCGTTGACCTCATCCGTCTCTACTCCGCTCATCTGGAAAACCAACACGCCATAAGCCTCGATAGCACGCCGCCATGCCTTAAAAGGTTCAAGTGCCCCTTTTCGCCGCCATGTCCTTTGGTCGGAGAAATTGACCCCAAGAGCTTTGCGCACATCTGCGCCGACAGTCTCGGGATCATCTCTTAAAGAAACTGTCAGGCCGAACTTTTTGAGATCGTCCCCGGCCGTCTGATACAGGTCGAGCGCCACTTCACGGCGTTGCTGCGCGCGCTCCATCTCAAAGCGCAATGTAGGCGAGTATGCACCCAGCCGGTCCCCCGGCAATCTGCGCAGGTCGCGCATCGGCTGGAAGCCTTCTGGCGGCTCAGGCAAATAGAATAGGCTGACAGGCCGTTTATACAGTTTTGCGATATTACGAAGTTGCTTGATTGTTGGTTTCAGATCGTCGTCAGCATCTTCCCAACTGAGATAGCGTTCCTCTTTCACGTTGAGCTTTCGCGCGGCTTCCTCCGGTGAATACCCGGCCTGTTTCCGCGCCCAAACAAGCACGGACTCAGTGATATTGGCGCGTGGTGTTGGCATCAAAAAGCTCGCTATCTACATGAGTATCGTAGTGGAATTTATGAGACGACAAAGCTGGACTACTCGTCATTTCAAGAATTCTTGAACAACCGACGGTTTCTTGGAAATCAGCGCGAGCAATACCTGAGCCGGTCCCGTAGGACTGCGCCGCCCGTGCTCCCAATTCAATAACGTCCCTTTAGCAACGCCGATACTGCGGGCAAACTCTGCCTGGGAGAGACCTGTCGCGGCACGTACCTCGGCGACATCAATAGCCGGAACGGCAATCTCGTGAACACGGGCATCAGCCCCCTGCCCTTTTGAGAATGCCTTAGCTTCTTCGAGACCTTGCTTGATGCTTTCGAATGCACTCATTGTTTCTCACTCCACATGCTCACAATCTCCTTGCTCAACTCGACGGCTGCGGCTTGTTCCTTTGGGGTCAGGTTCGCCTTTTCATTCTTGGCGAAGACCGTAACCAGGAAGATCGGCATATGCCGACCACCAAAGACGTAGATCGTCCGAAACCCACCGCGCTTCCCCCCGCTTTCCCGAGGGATACGCACCTTTCGCAACCCTCCGCCGAGCGAGGTCCCTGCTTCAGGGTTTTCGGCGATCCACACGATGGCAGCTTCGCGCTCATCATCGGACATGACTGCTTTGGCCCGGCGCTGGAATTCCGGAAGCTCTACAACCGTCTGCAACCTAGTCATCAGATATACGTCATTGACACATATGTCAATGACACACTCATGTCACTTTCCCGTTTTGGTATGCGACAAGCATGTCAGCCAATACATCATTGAGCCGCCTGCCCTCTTTGTCTCTCAACTCGTTGAGCTGATTTCGGAGGTCTGAGGAGACATAGATGCGCCAGTACGTCATGTCTTCGTTTAACGGTGGCCGCCCACGCCTTGGAGCTGACGATGGCTGCGCTGTGTCGGTGGAACGATTGAAGCCGTTTGCACGTCCTGCGGCCGCGACGGCTTCAGCGTCTGCCCTTGGACGAGAGCTTTTCTTCTTGCGCTTTAACCCTGCCCCAATCTTTGGCACTTGGGGCTCTTCTTGGTCGTCGTCGCTCAGATTCAGAAACGTCCCTGCCATCACTGTGCCTCCAGTATCTCTGCCAGCTCTTTGCCAAGCCGAGCGGTGTTGCTGATCGCGCTCTTCACAGACTGACTGTCTTGCAGTTCAAAAAGGGTTCTGCCCTCTGCCATAACCCTTTCAAAAGGCGCTCTTCGCATGAGTTCGGTTTGCAGGCGCTCCACCCCTGCCCCGTCCAATTCAGCTAGCAGCTCTTTGTGAGAGGTCGTGACGATTGCGGCGTCAGTCTGCGTGACCAGGATGCGAGCTGGCACAGTTCGCCTGGCGGCACGGCCCGCGTCCCGGATCATTTTGAGGGCCGCACCTGCCGCATCACCGTCCAAGGCACTCGGCCGCATCGGAACAATGCAAAGATCGGATGCCGAAGCGGCGTATGACGCCATAAGGCCCGCCACACCTTCAAGATCAACGAACACCAGATCGTGGTCATCACCCGCTGACTCCAGTGTATCGAGAATGGTGCTGTCAGAGGGGTCTGAGATCACCTTGAAAGGTGCATCCCCAAGGTTCTCTTCGTTGCGCTTGCCCAACCAGACACGTGCAATGCTCTGCCGGGGGTCAGCGTCAACGATTGCAATCGAGAGGTCTTCATTCTTCGCGAAAACTGACGCCAACGTCAGTGTCGCTGTAGATTTCCCACAGCCACCCTTGGGTGAGAGGACGCTTACAATCATTTGTCTGCTCGTTGTTTTTCTCTTTTATGTGACGTGCCACAAAATATGTCACGTCATTTTTTATATGCGGCATATTTTATAACGTGCTATTTTATACGGCATATAATATGTCCTACTGCTGGCGCGCGGCCCATTTGCGACAGAACCCGATGAAGGCGCTGTCTGGGTTTCGCGGGGGCTCCATCCCTTGTTCAAGCAGGCCCATAACCCACTCTCGCCACTCCAATTCAATGGCATACACATCCCACCCAGGTGCCGCTTGCCGGGCGGCCTCAAAGGTTTCTGGCATGAGCTTGGTCGTGAAACCCAAACCGGCGATGACCTGTTGTGAAACGCGGTTTCGAAACGACACCATGTCGTCCTCCAAGCTCACCGAATAGTCGGGCAGGTGGTCAAAGTCACAAAGTGCGCGAACGGCCAGCCGAAAGTTACGAATGGCATCGC
Organism: uncultured Roseovarius sp.; assembly: GCA_937884705.1. Lineage (GTDB taxonomy): Bacteria > Pseudomonadota > Alphaproteobacteria > Rhodobacterales > Rhodobacteraceae > Roseovarius. The sequence goes on from CAKZYL010000471.1 coordinate 17,507, forward strand.
TTGACCCACACTTCTTTTGAAGCTTCTTCAGCCCGATCTGCCACGATTCTTTCGAGCCGCAGTGCTTTCGCGCGATCTCATAAATCCGGCGCTCGATTGGCTTGCGAAGGCGAAAATAGTCTGGGTGAAGGGTCAGGACTTCGTTGGCCTCAATGGCCTTGAATAGCCATTCCGAAAGCTTGAGGCCCCATTCAGTAACGCGGCCGTCATGCCGCTTACGCTTGATCTTTGCCCCCTCAATCAGGCCAAATGCCTCCCAGGTTTCTTCGCCACCAGTCTTGATCGTCGTCCTGAGACGGGTGCTGTCTAGGCGATCCAAGGAGTCACGCAGCAAATCATAGTCGTGGCCGCCGGTGTGACGGTTACTGAACTCCAGAAAGTCCTGTGCCTGGAACTGGATTTCGCGGGAGTAGGGGCGGCCCTCGTTGCGAGCCGCCATGATTTGGCTGATTGCAAAAATCAGGATGTCCTTATCATAGATGTTGGCGATGCCTTTCGGGCCCGGCGTAACCTCCAAGACAACATCGCCATGCTCGTATCTTTTGATGTCTCGGATTGGCTTCTTCGACAGCGTGAAGATCGGATGCTCCATAGACGCCATGTCGCTTTTGATGACAGCATCTGCCACATCGCAAATGAACAGGTTCGCTTGCGGATGGCGATCCGGGAGGAGGGGGCGTTGGTCTTCATCCATGAATCACCTATCGGGATAACGGCTGCACTGATATTGCTATCGGGATATTAGCTGCGCCACAAGAGCTATCGGGATAACGGCTGCATTTTCTCGGATATTACCTGCATTCTATCGGGATATTAACTGCACTGCATTTCCACAAGTGACTGGAATAATTTGCTGAATCCGACATCTGTGCGGCCGTAACACAGATTCTAACACATATATAACACCCAGCTTCGCAGCCAACGCTGACCCGCTGGCCGCCTAACCCAGAGCACCCCATCTCAAAAACGCCCCTCACCTTTGCGGGAAAAGGGCGCTTGGAGACATCTCCGTTCACGGCCATCGGCGTCCCCGCCTGTGCCGCAGGAACATCCTACCATGATATCTTTGTTCCATAAATATCCCGGTGGTGAATGCCCCTTCGGGGCAGAGGAGGCAGAGCCTCCTGGCCGCCTGCGGCGGCCGAGCTGCTGAGAAAAGGACAAAGCGGCAGATCGAGCGCATTTGATCACTCGCGGTAGAAGGCGCAGACATCGGTGTTGGTGGATGTGGTTGTCCACACACCGCCGAGGACAGCGCAGGTGGGACCGTAGTTGGCCAAGAAGCGAGGTAGTGCGAATGTCATCGCCAAAGCCAGGACGAGCGCAGCCAAACCAAATAGGGGCCACCGCGATTTCCACTGTTTCAGCCGCTGTTCCCGTTCCCAGAGTTGACGAAGAGCAGTCGACTTGTCCTCTTCAGCTTTCACCAGAACCTCGCGCGCCCTGTTGGACGCTTGGAGCAGATCGACACACATCTGGCCCATGCGCACGAGGTTATCGTTGATCCTTCCGTCAATTGTTGCACCGACCAGCTCGCCATATCGTTTGGGATCGGTTTGTTCGGCGGCAAGGAACGTGGCGGACCGGACTTCGGCGAGTGTTCCATCCAGGTCTTTCAGAACCTTGGTCTGCGCATCGACGCGATCCGATGTGCGCGCCACGACCTTTGACATCAGCTCGACGGTTTCGCGCAGCTCGTCATCGAGGGGCGGGGTAGGGGAAGGCTTATCGTCAGACATGGCGGCTCCTTTCCGGGGCTCAAGCGGCGTCCTGCGGGACGAAGAGCCCCCGGAACTCGGGATCGGCGTAGTAGCGCAACTTCTGGGTAAGCGCCGAGGGCTGGCCCTGGACGCGCAGGAGCTGGACGTTCGGCGGCATCTGCATGATTTCATCTGGGGTGAGCAGATCGCGGCCGGTGAGGTGGTTCGAGAAGCTGGGGCCGTCGCCGGGCTTGAAACTGTCGGTCTGGAACCGGGAGGTTTCCTGGCCGATCATCTGGCTCAGCCATTTCGCCGTCTCGAAGTCATTCACGCTAAAAACCTGTTGGACGCCTGCATTGGCGATGAAGGTGTTCGCGCGATCGCCATAGAGATCGCGGAGCTGGCTCATGTCCTGCAGGATCGGCCAGAGCTGGAGCCCGTAGCCCGCCATCAGCCCCATGGCGCGCTCCACGGCCTCCAAACGGCCCAGAGCCGCAAACTCATCGAGCAGGAACAGCGTGGGCGTTCTCAGGCGTCCTGTGGTGCTCTGAGGGGCTGTCAGAGCCCCGGATAGGGCAGGGAGGGCGTCAGGGGCCTCTCCAGGCGCTGACAGGGCCGTTGGTGCGCCTGTGGCCGCTGCCGGTGTCGCTGACACTTCTGCGTCTCGTGCGACGTCCTGGAGGGCCTGGGAGACGAGGAGACGCAGCCAGCGGCTGTAGGCGTCCATCCGGTTGGGCGGCAGGACCAGAAAGACGGACGTGATCCGGTGGCGCAGATCGGAGAAGGCGAAGTCCGACCGCGCCAGGCATCGGGCAATCCGGGGGCTGTCCAGGAAATGGGTATGCCGCTGCGCGTTCGACAGGACAGAGGCGGCTTCCCGGTCCGCCTTGCCAAGGAAGCGGTTGGCGGCGCGAGCGATCAGCCCGCCCGCCGCGTCGCTGTCCTGCATCAGCTCCAGCAGCGCCCGAATCTTGTCCGGGGGCAGGGTGAGGTATTCCCGGACGGTGGCGAGGGACCGCCGGTCACGATCTTCGTGGCAAACGCAGAACATGATCAGACCGGCGAGGATAGCCTTGGCTTCCTCGTTCCAGTGCGCCTCCTGCACCTGCCCGGCCGGGTCTATGACCAGGGCCTCAGTCAGGGCGGCGGCATCCTCACCCAGATCGAGGCTGTCGGGCGCTAGCCGGTCGAGCGGGTTGTAGCAAGCCGAGGGGTGGCCGCTAACTTCAAATGGATCGAGGATGTGAACCGTGCCGAAGCCCCGCCGGGCCTCGCCCGCAATCCGCGCGTTCTCGCCCTTGGGGTCGATGACCAGGACGGAGCGGTCCACGGCAAGCAGGTTGGGGATCACGGTGCCAATGCCTTTCCCGGCCCGCGTCGGGGCGAGGGTGATCAGATGGGCGGGACCATCATAGCGCAGGAGCTGGCCGGTGCCGGGATTGCGGCCGATCAGAAGACCATCCCCGCCCTGGTGCTTCTTCAGCTCCTTGCGGCTGGCGAAGCGGGCCGAGCCGTGGCTGTCGCCGGTCAGCCCGAAGAAGAGATCAGCCCCCGAGACAGTGCGCCAGTACTGGAATCCGAACACCGCTCCAACGAACACACAGGGGAGAAGGATGACCCATTCCCATACCGATTGCCCGAGTGGAGGACCAAAGGCCGAGATCGCAATAATGCCCCCAATGACGAAGCCGAGCATCGCGCCGAAGGCCATTGCCCCGATCAACCATCCGAACATGATGGGGGTCGCAATCACCCGGTAAAAGAACCGGGCCAGTCCACCCATGAAGAGCATCACCGAGCGCATCACCCGGACCCGTCAGGATCAGGGGGCAGGGCAGGAGGGCCATCATCGCTGGAGGTCGCACCTCCCCATTCCGCGAAGGCTTTGCGATCCTGGTCACGGGAGAGGTTGCGCACCAGCCGGTCCACCATGGCGGCCGCCCCGGAATCCCGTTCCGCCAGATCGAGGAGCGCGCCCCCGAGGATGACCTTGCGCCTGGTATCGAGCTTGCGCTGTTTCGTGGCTTCCCGATTGCGCAGAGCCTGAAGCCGGGCTTTAGCCTGGGCGTATCGCTTCTCGGCACGTTCCAGCTCTGTCTCGGCCATCTCTCAACCATCCGCTGCATTCTCGTCATGGTTGAAAGAATCCGGTATCGACCCAGAATAACAAGCGTCATCCAAGTCATGCCTGCCTTTCGGCGGAACATGGTGGATGACACGGCGCGGATCGGCAGAGGTCCGCGAGAAAGGGCGGGTGGCACAACCTGTACTTGAAACATCAAACGAGAGCGCAAACCCTGAGCTGAGGATCAGTGAAGGGCGCACTTATGCAAACTCTCCGATACCCTGGCGGGCCTCTCCGAGATTTGCGTGCGATCTCCTTGAGGCAGGGCCTCAGCCGATGGCGAACTCCGTCCGACGCGA
>CAKZYL010000472.1 GCA_937884705.1 uncultured Roseovarius sp.
CGAGAAGGCCAATACCTATGGCGTTGGACACGGCTTTTTCCACAACGCTGAGGTCTCTCGACGAAAAAACAATCTGGCTTTCAGGTATATGTTCATCAAACCAGACCGAAAATGGCATGCTCCTGCTGGGCGTATCCCATCGAACAAACCTGTGTGTGCGGAGATCCTGTGGAACGGTTGGTTGGCCGTGTAGTTCTAGGTACTCTGGGTGTGCATAAAGCCCGAAAGTTAGGTCTGTGAACGGCAGCACAACATTGTCGGGTTCTGACGGTTTCGGTCCGCTTCTTAATGCGATATGGGCCGCGCCATATTCGAGTTTAAGCAGCTCAGCACTTGCGACGTACTTGACGTGAAGGTTTGGGTTTTCTGACCCAAATCTTGCCAGCGCGGACATCAGAAGCTCCGCGACATGTTCATGCGATGTCACGATAAAGTCGCCGGTTAGATCACCGGATGTGTTGCGCGTCCGAGCGGCCAGCTGATTGAATTGATCCTGCGTCGCCCGCGCGACGTTGAGCAAATCCCGACCGGCTTCTGTCGGTTCACAACCTCGGCTGTGGCGGTGGAAAATCTTGGTGCCAAGTTCTTGTTCCAAAGTGTCAAGGTGACGGACCACCGTGGCACGATGGAGCCCAAGCGCCTCGGCAGCCGCGCTGACAGTCTTGAGCTCAGCGACTTGGAAAGCGGTACGGATTTCAGCCCAGTTTTGCATACATCTCATGTACAAATTTTCGACACATAGTGGATATTCCATGTTCTTTTGTACATCAACCCTTAGGCCTATGTTTCTGCCATCACAGTATGGAGCAAAGCACATGACTACGAATATTAGCGACTGGTTCGATGCAGAAACCGCATCGCGTCCCTACACGGCCCTGATCTTTTATCGCGGCAAATGGTGCCCGTTTTGCGAAGGTCAGCTCCGCGAATTGAACGGCACATTCCTGAAGGACCTGCGCGCACTGGGTGGGGAGCTTTTTGGCATCACTTCTCAATCGCAAGCGGGCGTTGACGAAGCTGGCAATGAATGGGGTCTGGACTACAAGCTCGTGTCCGATGTTGAAAACATTCTGGCGAAGCGCTTTGATATCGCGATCACGCCCAAAGACATCCCCGGGGAATACCCAAACGACATGGCCCAGCCTGGCGTTGTGATCTTGGATCAGACCGGCAAGATGCTGGTGCACTGGGCCATTGATCCGCAAGAGATGAACGGATTTGGGGCACTTGGGCGTCCAACACCCCAGGTCATCTGGGCGGCCTTCACGGCGGCGCGCAATGGCAGCGATGCAGTGACATTTGACGGACCAACCGTTGATCCCGCCTTCCTGCAGGCAAAGTACCCCGCCGCTTATGCAGCGTTTGAAACCTGGATGAAGGCCAACGCGTGAGACCGCCAGGAAAGGAGATGTAGCATGAACACGACAGAACTTGACAAGGCGCGTGCCGCTCTCGACGCGTGGCTGGCTGCCTTGAATGCCAAGGATATCGAAGCGCTGGTTGCGGTCTATGATCCGGAAATCGTTTATGCGAACGCGGTCGCCCCTTTGTTGCAAGGTGTGGATCAGATCAAGCAGTGGTTTGAGAGGGTCTTGCCCAACATTGGGGGCACACTGCTCTACAAAGAAGAAACTGCGTTCATTGAAGGAGCGATAGCTCTGCTGTCAGGCGTCTACTACTTCGAACCCCCTGCCGGTGTCACCCCGGCGGAAGACGATAACCTGACCGGTAGGGTTCTGGTGGCCTTTCGTCGAAACGCGACCGGCGAATGGAAGTTCCTCTTTGACATGGACAATGCGCCGCCTGACGTGTCGCCAGCGCTCTTTTCGTAACGACATTGCATTCCTGATGGAGACACAATCATGACCCAACGCAGGATAGCAGAGCATCCACACCAGATTGCCGACTGTGTCGCCGAATTCGTCAAGAATGGCGATATGGAAGGTGTTATTTCCATGTTTCATCCGGATTGCCGTGTAGCGATGGACCCCGATGGCGCACCGATGGAAGGGCACGATGGCGTGCGCGAAGTCTTCCAGGACTTTGTGGCCAGCCGCTTCATCCTAAAACCCATTGTTACCGGAGAGATGATCAATGGAGACACCGCGATCCTTCAAGGCGACTGGACCATTGAGGATCATGACGGCAACACCTTAGGTGGCGGTGTGTCGACCGAAGTTGCCAAACGAATGGAACATGGCGGTTGGGCGTATTTCATCGATTGCCCAATCCGCGTGCCAACACCAGTGCGGTTGTAGCTGATAGACAATGTGGCAATGATTTGGTTCGGGCAAGCGCCTCTTCATGCTTGACCGGACCGCTTTAACTCATTGATGGTTGTCTCTGCGGCAGTGAACCGCACAGAG
>CAKZYL010000473.1 GCA_937884705.1 uncultured Roseovarius sp.
GAGAATTGCTGCGACGTCGGATGCGACCTGATCAATCTCACCCAGGCCATCCACGCCTTTGAGGTCACCCTTGGCGTAGTAGTAGCCCGTCAGCGGCGATGTCTTCTTGTAGTATTCCATCAGGCGGATCTTGAGGCTTTCCTCATTGTCGTCTGCGCGGACGGGTTGGCCTGCGGCAGCGGCGGCCTCAGCCCGGCCTACGATACGGCCTACGAGGACCTCGTCATCCACCTGCAGTTCGATCACGTGATCTAGGGTCTGGCCTGTCTCCTCCAGAAGCGCGCCCAGAGCGTCGGCCTGTGCCAGCGTGCGGGGGAAGCCATCAAAGATGAACCCTTTGCCGCTGCCTTCGCCGCCGGTGATCTTTTCACGGATGAGGCCGATCACGATCTCATCGGTCACCAGATCGCCGCGGTCCATCACTTCGGCCACGCGCTTGCCCATCTCGGTTCCGCTGGTCTTAGCCTCTCGCAGCATGTCGCCGGTGCTGAGCTGGATCATGCCGCGCTCTGCGACCAACCGCTCGGCTTGTGTTCCTTTACCCGCGCCGGGCGGTCCCAAGAGTATTATGTTCATTTTCGAGCAGTTCCCTTCCTCCGTGCACGTTTCCGACCTTTACCGCTTAGCTGCGATTTTTCAATAAGGCCTTCGTATTGATGTGCCAGAAGATGGGATTGAACCTGCTGAATTGTGTCCATTGTGACGGAAACGACGATCAACACCGACGTGCCGCCAAAGTAGAATGGGATGGCGAACTCTGAGCGCAGCACCTCGGGCAACATGCAGACGAGCGCGAGATAGCCCGAGCCCAACACGAGGATGCGAGAGACCACGTATTCGAGATACTCCGCCGTGCGTTTGCCGGGGCGGATGCCGGGGATGAACCCGTTTTGGTTCTTGAGATTGTCCGCCACTTCTTCGGGTTTGAACGACACATTGTAGGTGTAGAAATACGTGAAGAAGATGATCATACCGGCAAAGAAGATCAGGTAGAGCGGCTGACCGGGGCCGAAATAGGCCAGGATGGTCGACATCACAGGGCCTGCGTTTTGGCTTGAGAACGTCTGGAGCGTCACCGGCAAAAGCAAGAGCGAGCTGGCAAAGATCGCGGGGATCACGCCTGCGGGGTTCACCTTGACCGGCAGGTGCGAGCTGCCGCCATCATAGACTTTCATCCCCACCTGACGGCGCGGATACTGGATGTGGATCTTGCGCAGGGCCCGTTCCATGAACACCACGAAGGTGATTGTCGCGACGACCATCAGGATCACGCCGATGATGACCGCCGGGCTGATCGCGCCGGAGCGGCCCTGGCTGAAGAACTGTGCCAGAGCGGCGGGCACTTCGGCGATGATGCCCACGAAGATGATGAGCGAGATGCCGTTGCCGACGCCGCGCGCGGTGATCTGTTCGCCCAGCCACATCAGGAACATGGTGCCGCCCACAAGGGTGATCATGCACGACGCCACAAAGAAGCCCGTGCCGATGTCTGCCTGCACGAGCCCGCCGGACACGAGACTCATGGCGAGGCCGTAGGATTGCAATGTCGCCAAGCCAACCGTGCCGTAGCGCGTGTATTGGTTGATCTTTTTGCGGCCCTGTTCGCCTTCTTTTTTCAGCTGTTCGAGCGCGGGCACCATGGCCGTCATCAGCTGCACGATGATCGAGGCCGAGATGTAGGGCATGATCCCCAGAGCAAAGATCCCCATGCGACCGAGCGCGCCGCCAGTGAACATCGAGAGCATGCCACCAATGCCCTGGGCGGCGGTTTCCATGAACTGGCGCAGTTCTGCCCCGTCGATGCCCGGAACCGGAATGAAGGTGCCCAGTCGGTAGATGATCAGAAGACCAATGGTGAAAAGGATCCGCTTTCGCAGCTCGGTGGCTTTACCAAAAGCCGACCAGCTGCTGTTTGCGGCCATTTGCTCTGCTGCTGATACCATGCGCGCTCTCTTTTCGTGAGCGCGCCGCCAGATCGTTTTCCGATCCGGCGGCGCTCAATTGGAAAACTTTGGAATATGTAAGCGGCTCAGGGACCGCAAACAACCACTTATTCTGCTTCTGCCGCAGCTGTGACTTTGAGCGAACCGCCTGCCTTTTCCACCGCGTCCACGGCAGATTTGGACGCGCCGGTCACTTCAAGGGTCAGCTTGGCGGTTATCTCACCTTTGGCGAGCACGCGGACACCGTCGAGTTTGCGGCGCACGATGCCGGCCTCGACGAGAGTATCTTCGGTGATGGCGGCTTTGGCATCCAGCTTCTTCGCGTCGACGAATTTCTGAATGATACCAAGGTTTACCACGGCGAATTTCTTGCGGTTTGGCTTGTTGAAGCCACGCTTGGGCAGACGCTGGTAGAGCGGCATCTGGCCACCCTCGTAGCCTTTGATCGCCACACCGGAGCGGGATTTCTGACCTTTGATACCGCGACCACCGGTTTTGCCCATGCCGGAGCCGGGTCCACGACCGATGCGTTTGCGGGATTTCGTTGCGCCAGGATTGTCGCGCAATTCATTGAGTTTCATATCGCTTCTCCTTTGCCGGATGTGCCCCCCGAAGCGACTG
>CAKZYL010000474.1 GCA_937884705.1 uncultured Roseovarius sp.
GGGGCCTTAGCTCAGCTGGGAGAGCGCTTGCATGGCATGCAAGAGGTCAGGGGTTCGATCCCCCTAGGCTCCACCAACACCTTTAAGTTCAATATGATAGCTGAACATTAGAGTGGTGTGACACAGAGGTGTGACACACGATGAAGCTTCATGCGTATCTTTGCCAATCCCGACACGGCATCCTTTACTTCCGTTGGTCGCTTCCAAAACCGGGTCCATCAGCGGCATGCAAGACCATCTGGTTGTCTCTCGGAACCAGATGCCCAAGAGAGGCTGACTGTCTGGCAAGACGTCTTGCGGTATGCGGTGAGTTAGTAAGCTGCGGCGTCTGTGGCAGCGTTGGCTTGACGGAAAACTATGACAATCAACACGACCCAAGGCAGATATCCGAACGAACCTTCTGATCCAGAAATCCGAGAAGCTTACCGGGCCGCAATGCAAAGGGCGGCTGAGGTGTCAGACATCATCTGGCCGTCTCGCCCTCTTTTTATTGGCCAGTGACCTTGTCAGAAAAATCGATGGCCTGTGTTTAAGATTTCCCTTGGACTGCCTAGGAAAAGAAGCTTGAGTTGCTTTGATCCTATTGCCGGTTGGCGTTCTTAAAGTAAAAGAACGGGAGACTTTCCCTCTCTAACGCATTGGATGGCCAAACCAATTTTTTGATCGCTTGGATCGATTTCAAAAATTTCTTTTAACTTCTCGATAGCCCCAGCTGGGTCGCTTTGCCATAAGTTAAGGGCCTCAGCCTTGAGCGCGCGTATCAAATAGACCGTTCTTTCGTTACATAGGTCTGACAAAGCCAAAGCAATGCTCTCAAGCGTGGCATCTGGTATGTCTTGTTTGGTTCTCTCATTTTCGCCCGGATTCATGAATGAAAAACCACAGTTTTCTTCAAGCCAGGTTAGATCTTTAGAACACTCATTTTCTACCTCTTTCAGAACGTCAGCGGGCAACGCAAACTTTTCCCCCTCAATCTTCATCAAGGTTTCGTAATCGTTCAAAACTCGGTCTGATGATATCCGACCGTCAACATAGTAAGGACGAAGTCTATTAAGTTGGCTCAAAAGTAATGCAGCAGTCTGTGTTAGACTTTCGTTTGAAGTCATTGCAGGTGCATGCATTCTTTTTGCGTCGACCCCTAGCAAATCGCAAAAGTCACTCACGCTTCCCAAAGGCGTCTGTTTGGCAAACTCATAATCTCGGAGCACTACAGCACCCCTTCCAAAAACCGATATCCAAGGCAAGATTTTTCTACGGTACTTAATGTTGTTTGGTCTTCTTAAGATTTGTTCAAGTGTCTTTCCGTTTTTTAGGTTTTGCTGAACCGAACTTGGAAGCCAGGAAACAGGGTGGCGCAAATAGGCAATGATGCTGTAGTGCGCGAAACTCTTGTCCAGAATGGCCTTTAAAGCCTGAACTTGTCCAAGGTCGAAAGTTGACAGACCCTCTGCGGAAATCAAAAGGTGGCCCGGTTCAGAGGCTGAGACATCCGAATGCAAATCCCGCAGGAATGATTTGTTCTGCTGTTCGGCCAGCGGAGCTGTGTTAACCCCTTTTTTGACGTTGAAGTGGTACTTTTCGGGACTCGGCTGGAAAACTGAACGCAATGGTCCTGTGTAATTGTGCCACTTCTTCGAGAAGTAGATCTGATGATCCTTCAACAGTGCTTCGCGATTTTCCTGGAAAAATTCTTGGATCGCAGTTGTGCCAGTTTTGTGCACGCCGATGTGTAACACGCAAGTGCGTCTTGATAAGTCGATCGTCAAGATGCCAAGTTCCTTATCGACCGCTCTATGATGGAACCCTTTATGCGGTCATTCGCTGCACAATACGGAACAAATTTGGACCAGTCAGCTAACATTAAGCCCCAAACACAGACTCTAAACTCATGCTTCAGGATCAACGCGCGTCAAAAGAGTGAACCTACGCAGTAGCGGCTATGCGTGAGCGCGCAGAAAAACGTCTTCCGCGCTTTGCATTATTGGTATGTCGAAGCTAAGCGGCTTTCGCGCGCGCCGGTTCGGAACCGAGCCAAGCGCACGCAAAGTCATTCGCAAAGATCTTTCGTAAGACGACCAAAACGACCCCGCCTTGCTTTCTAAAGGTCGAAGCGTGGGTCGTCATGCGGCAGGAACAAGCCGTCGAAAAAGTTCGGTGGGCGTCCTGCTGGGTTGAGGATGTCAAAAAGCTCGAAACCATGCTGGGCAAGCATGGCCGTGACATCACTGAACCGGTGTCCGCCATGGTAGCGGCGTTTGATTGAAACCTCCGCAAGTATGAACGACGTCTCATGCAGGATGTCTGAGGCGCCGCGCAGCACCTCCAGCTCATAGCCTTCCGTATCGATCTTGAGGCCGAAAGGCGCCTGGTAGCCGCCTTCGCGCACCAGTTGATCGAGGCGCCGGATCGGGACGTGCTGTTGCGCGATCATCGTGTCGAGCTTCTTGTCATCACGCAGGCGTAGCAACGTGTTTTGGCCGGGATCGGGCATGAACGTCATTTGTCCTGATCCGTCCTCCGCGCCGGCCGCGACGCAGACCATGTCGGCGTCGAGATGCGGAAAACGCCCCATACATCCCTCCAGGGTTTCGCGGTCGGGATCGACCAGAAGCACTTTGGCCTCGGGAAAGGCCTCGTAGAGCTCAGGCGTGCCATGAGCAACACCGACGTCGATAAGGGTCGCGACTTCAAAGTGACGCTGCGCGAGATAGGACGCGGAGAACTTATCACGAAATGCGGTGAGGCCATGCCCCTTCAAGGCACGAAAAAACTCAACCAGCCGTGGGCCCTGTAATCCGCCGTGTCTTTCGATCAGGGCATCAAGCGCTTCGGCAATCGTCTCTGTGGCCTGCCCGTCACTTTCGGTTTGATCGGCCGTCACAGGATCCTTCACGCGGCGCCCACGCGCAGGCAGTCGTGAATGTGGATGATCCCCAGCGGGTGGTTCTCATCATCTACGATAAACACCGCCGATATCTTGTTTTCGTTCAGAAACGCGAGCGCTTCGGCAACCAGAACCGTCGGACTGAGTACGTGAGGAGAGGAGGTCGCCACGTCGCCCGCCACCTTCTCTAGCAGGAGGTCCATGTTGCGCCTGAGGTCGCCGTCTGAGATCACGCCGCTAAGCCGATTGTCCTCAACGATGCCGGCGATGCCAAAACCTTTGCTGGTCATCTCGATCAATGTATCGGCCATCGATGTCGTCGGCGTCACGAGAGGTATCTGGTCACCCTCATGCATGATCTGGCCGGTCCGGGCCAGTTGTGCGCCGAGACTGCCCCCCGGGTGAAAGTCGCGATAGCGATCGGGCTGGAACTGGCGTTGCTCCATCAAGGCCACTGCCAGCGCGTCGCCAAGCGCGAGTGTCAATGTTGTCGAGGTGGTCGGCGCCATCCCGATCGCGCATGTCTCAGGTGCATCGGGCAGCAAAAGCTGCAGGTCGGCGGCACGCATCAGCGTGCTCTTGCTATTGGCCGAAATTCCAATGAGCGGAATTGAAAAGCGCCGTGTGTACGCAATCAAGTCGCGCAGCTCGGTGGTTTCGCCCGAGCGTGAAATCAACACGCAGATGTCTTTCGGCGTGACCATACCCAGATCGCCGTGACTTGCCTCAGCTGCATGGACGAAATGCGCCGGTGTGCCGGTGCTGGCCAGTGTTGCGGCTATTTTGTTGCCAATATGGCCTGACTTTCCGATCCCGCCGATGATCACCCGCCCATCGCAGTTCAATACAAGGTCGACGACCCTGACGAAATCCTCGGGCAGCGCTTTTGACATCGTTGTCAGCGCGTTTGCCTCCGTCGAAATCACACGTGATGCGGTGCGTTGGATCAAGGCGCTGCGGTCTCCTTCGGAGCCAGCGATCAATTTCTCGACGTTCATACCTGCGTCTCCATCGAGCTGGTGCGCTTTGCACAGGTGTCACTTACCAAAGGCTGATAGTTTCCACAACGCGAAAGGCCAAGGCACGCAAGCGGAAAACCGTCTGCAGCCGTGCTTTTCCTCAATTTAAGCAAGGGTTTTTCCGGGTCTTGGGGATGGTCTCACCAAGGGGCGACTATTGTGTTCCGGGGTTTGATAAGACTACATATGCTGGCACGAGCAGGGAGACGACGCAGGATGTTTTTTTTCATCGGGTCCTCGCGAACAGGATCAACTTGGCTTGGCCAGGCTTTGGCCAAGCACCCCAACATCAAGCTGCCAGTGAAAAAACCGGTGAGATTTTGGAACCTGAAGGTGTTCGGGTTGCGGGACGAAAAATCCAGCCACCCGACGCTCTCCCTGGAGGCGTACAAAGAGCTGTTCCGCGATGAACCAGGCGTACTCAAAGGGGACATCACCGATGGGTACAACACGCTTGGGCTGCAGGAAGTTCTGGCGATACGCAAGCAACACCCCGATGCGAAAATACTGCAGATGATGCGGCGACCAAGCCACATTGTTTACAGCCACTTCTCGCTGAGCCGGAGTTTGTCTGAGATCACCGTGGAAGATGTGCGCAAGCAGGTCGGACATCCCGGCGGCTACCAGTACCATAACATTCGTCAAATGCATGTCAGGGATATCTGGTCGTCCGTGTTCGGCCCTGAGAACTTTCACCTGACATTCTATGAGGATTTCTTCGCCGATCCCGGTGCAGGCTACAGCGATATTTGCAAGTTCCTAGAGGTCGGAGCGTTCGAGCTCGATCCTTCGTTCCTGACGAAGCGTGTGAACAAGCGAAAACATGACGAAGATCCCAAAGATGAGGTGCGAGCCGAAATCGCCCATTTTTGCGACCCACTTGACCGCGAATTCGAAGAATTTCACCGCACATTCACCGCCGAGAACCAGTCGGCCGCGGGTGCTCCTTCCGGTGCGATATGAAGCGATTGTCACGATGCCGCATGGGCTGGTGTCCTGTATCAGGGGTTTTTGCGACATGGCCGGTCTCGCCCATTCATGAAGCTGTGATTTTTGGGCAGACGGATTAGGGCGTTGCAACTTTTGCGATTCATTGTCACTGACGCGCAACCGGAGCAAAAACGCTTGGCGATAATAAATGCCCGAACGTCTGGAACGAAGGAAATCCTGTCCTGATGATCCCAATCACTGATTCAAACCACCTGAACTTCCGACTTGTCAGGGGAAAATTGCGCCAGGATGCGGTGGTCGATTTGGTTGATACCGCGACCGGAGACAGGCTCCTTCATTTCTCATATCGGCCCCGTACTCAGACGGTAGTATTCAACGACTGTGTGTCTCAGGTTTGGGGCGGAGAGTTGATTTTTGATGTGTCCGGGCAGGGCGCGATCGACATTATGGTGTCGCTCGTCTCGGAAGACTGTATCCGGATCGAGGCCAGCTTTGCCGATCCGTTCTGTTTTCTGAAGCGTGTGCCAAGCATTCCTCTCAACCAACTGGGGCTGAACTGCGCCAGCCTCTTTACCTTTACGCATATAAACGTGCCGAACTGGAATGAGTTTGGCCGACCCAAGCGCCTGACCACGCGCATCTCGGAACATACCTCGCCAGAGAAGCTGCGTTCTGTGCTGAGTGGCAAGACCGAAAATGACGCTGTTTTGATCGTCGGCAGCGCGCCGAGCGTGAAAGATCACCTGTCAGATGTTGCCGCTTTCAAGGGGGATGTCTGGGCCCTGAATGACGCTTATTTCTGGCTGCTTGAGAACGAGATCAAACCCGAGGTGTTGTTCATCAATGACACGCGTTTTGTCAGAAAGCGCGCAGCGGATCTCAACCTCCTTGAGGACCCCTCTATTGTCACCCTGCACACGGTCGATACGTCCGAAATCGACGCTCAGCATCCAGAGATTTCGCGGCTTCAAGTCCTGGGTCGCGACGGTTTTTCCGAAGAACTCGGCTCGGTCTATCACGGCTGTTCGGTGTTTACGACGGCGTTGCAATGCGCTGTCGCCTCTGGGAGGACGCGCATACATATCGTCGGTGTGATGCTGCCGCCACCCATGCTCTACAGTCGCATTGATGGCAGCGTCCAATTGCCAGAATACGTGCATACCCACCAGATACGGTCGGTCCGATTGGGGATGGAGACCCTCAGACGCCCCACAATCGACTACAAGATTTACGAAGCCAGTTCCAACCTGCAGTTCTTATAGGATGCGATGACGCCATGCTGATCTATGACGAACACATCCAGCTCTGTCTTGAGGTTGCGAGCCATTTCCGCCTTCGCGGCTGCGCCTTTGATCCCCGCACTAGGGCGTTTCCAGAGGCCCTTGCGATCACGAACGCCAACGGCAAGGTCGTCACAATCACGCCGAAGCGCCTGTTCTCCGATCCAGGAATGCAAGCCAGCGGCGGTCTTTTCGCAGACGAGGACTTGTCCTTCGACCTGCAGCTTTTCGATCTGTTCAACGAAAAACCCCAAGACGTCAAAATCACGTGGAAAAACGAACACGAAATATGGTCGCTCTTAGAGTCGCTTAAAAGCGATGTCAGCCAGATCGGTAAATCTCCAAAAATAGAAATCGGCCGGCGGCAATTGATCGTCCTGAGCGAGCGGGGTGACCCCCTGAGAGCGTGTGTAGACAGGCTCCATGAATGGCAGCCCAACATGATGGTAAAGCCATATACATCAGGGATTTCCATGGCCTTCATGGATATGGAAACGCTCAGAGAGCACGAAGATGAAATCCTGACCCATGCAGAGTCGACCGTCCTTTTGACGCATGAACAGACTTACCCCTTGGTGATGCGCGAAGAGCCGTGGCTGGCATCGTCTGCATCGCTTGTCCTCGTCGGAGAAACGTTGAGAACCGATGGCTGGCTTGGCGGCTTTGCCAATGTCCTTTCATCCTTCGTGGGACCGGTCGCCGATGCACCGCTCAGCCCGCATTTGCTCTACATGCTTTTGTCGCACCTTGTCGGTTACACAGAGCTTTTCTTTGATACGCACAGCAATGCGGATCTCTATCTCTACCAGTCCGGCGATGTGTTTTCTGGCGTCGACGAATTCGTGCGCGAGCAGGTTCAGGAAAAAATGACCCATGACATCGTGGTGATGTCCAAAGACCGTTTGGTGGATCTGCGCCAGGCCAAGGGTGGCGACTTATGCATTGTCGTCAATCAGCGAAAACTCAGCTGTCTGATGGATATCTTCGGGAAAGACCCATACACCTTTCTCAAAGAAGCGTATCAGAGAGGCTTAAAGCCGCAAAATATCGTGATTTAGGGCGCACTATGATCCTGCTCATTTCAGAAACACCGGTCGCCGGGACGGTTGCGCGCCTCGCAAAGTGGCTTGGTCATTTCTTTGGCAAACCCTGCCACCCAATCATCATGCGGAACTATCCCAACAACAGTTTTCGGATCCCAATGGGCGCGTTTTCGAGCCTGCCGGCTTGGCCCGACGTACTAAAGGATCTGGTAGAGCGCGCCGATCTCATCGTGATCCATAACATTTATGCAAAAAGTCAGGCCAACAACCTGATCTATGACGTGGTGTTCAACTGTGCGCCGCCCGAGGCAAAGATCCTCTTCCAAGTGCATTCGCCCCCGCTGGAAGCCCCGGGTGGCCTCTATCGCCCGCTCAATGACTACCCGTTCCACGGGTCCCTCGTAATTGCACAAGGCTATGGCCGCTTTCTGCCGGACGCGGTTTCGGTGCCCAATGTCGTGCCAGATGCGACATACCCGTTTGCAATCCAGAAAGACCGCACGATTTTGCTGCCGCACATGCGGTCGACGGAATTCCGATGGTCAGGCAAGGTGACGGAAGCGGATCACAATCGTCTGGAGGAGAGCACGCCATTTTCCAACGGGTACGCGGTGACCAATATACATGAGATCTTCGGGCGCGAAGCGGTGACGCACGAAGAGGTTATGCTGCGCCTAGCCGCGACATCAATCGTTGTTGATGACATCAACACGGGCCTCATGCATCAGACCACGATCGAAGGGCTGAAAACAGGCTGCTATGTGCTGAGTGGCGCGGACATGTATACGATCGAACAGATGTGCGAAACGCTCAAGATGGATGTCCCGCCGGTCGAGCTTGTGAGCGGCATAAATGACGTGATCTACCATTTGAGCGACCCGCAGCTGGACAAGCGCGTGCACGAAATGCGGGAGAAGGCGACGGCATTTTCTGATAAATTCCTAGCCGAGGAACGCCTGGCGCGGATCTACTACGAGCAGCTAAAGAC
>CAKZYL010000475.1 GCA_937884705.1 uncultured Roseovarius sp.
CGGGCGGTGGGAGAGCCAGCGGACAATGAGCCGCTCCATCGCCACCCCGGCGGCAAAGGTGACCATGAAAGCCAGCGGAATGGCAAGGATGATCGACAGCGTGTGATTGGTCACGAAGAGCTGCACCACATAGCCGGTGTAGGCGCCCATCATGATGAACTCGCCATGGGCCATATTGATCACGCCCATCACGCCAAAGGTGATGGCAAGGCCGATTGCGGCCAGAAAGTAAATCGAGGCCAGTGATATCGCATCAAGCCCCAGGTCCGCGACTTGCGACACCGCCACCTTGTTTTCAATGCTCGCAAGCGCGGCCGCCGCAGCCAATGCTACCGGCGGAGGGGCGGCCGTGTAGACCTCATAGAACGTGTAGGTGTCGAGGATCTCTTGTCGCGAGGCTTCTGAAACCGCGTCTTCTGCCACCCCGGCAGCCACAAGCGCGTCATATGCGGTTTGCCGGGCCGCATCCGTGTTGAGCGTGGCCACTGGTATGCCCCCAACCAGACCCTCATCGATGTTGGCAACCAGCACTTCACGACGCTCAACGGACGATAAGACAGGCGGCGCCACCTCTTCGGCGACCAATAGCGCGTAGGCGTCTGTTTCGGAGATATCTTCCCCCAGCGAGAGAATGCGCGCCACATTATCGCCCGTGGGGCTTTCGTCTGAGAACGTGGTCTTGACGCGCAAAAGCGGGTTCAACGCGGCGCGGACATCAACGCCCAGATCCCCCTCAAAGGATTGAATGGCCGCGATCCGTTCGTCGTCGGTTTCGCCAAATTCTATTGTCAGAAGCCGCTCAAGACGGGCCATGCGTGTTTTGACATCCGCATCGGCTTCACCATCAATCACATCGCGTAGAGCGGCCAAATGGGTGTCTTTGGGATCCCGTGCGATCGCATCCAAGGCCGTTTGGCGCGTGGTGAGATCCGGAGCGATCAGTTGGAACTTGACCAACGCACCTGCGATCAGCCCGCGCACACCGCTGTTGGGCTTGAGTTGGCGGTAGGCCTTGTCTTCGACGGTGCCCAACTCGTCACCATTGGCAATGTCGAAAATACGGATTGTCTTGCGATCAATTTCTTCTGCAAAAACAAAAAGGTCTGTTTCTTTGTTGCGCCAGATCTCTTTGTTTTGCCACTTCTCCAGAACGGTCGACACCTCGGAGAGACCGCTCTCGACAAGGGCATCAATGGTCGGCTGAATTGTCTTTCGAGACGGTTTGGCGAGGCTGTCACCATAGTCCTGCATCAGGAGCTGGATTGGTGCATCGGCCTGCTGCGCAGAGAGTGGCAACGCCATGACGATGCCCAGAAGAAATGCGAAAACGCGTGTCATGCTTTGCCCCAAGGTGAACGAAGGGCGGTATCGCCCCTCGCTTGTTTTTTTACTATTGGTCCTGCGTAGGGTGGGGTTCACCCCACCACTGACCTTAGTAGTTTGATTTGATCTGCACGCAGGTTTCGGTCTCGGTGTTGTACATGCCGCAGCCGAGATCTTTCCAATCTGACATCAGCACAGCCGACTCTGGCAGGAAGTCCGTCCACGCATCGCCGGGCACTTCTGCCGTTTGGCTGATGATGTCAAACTGACCGTCTTCCTGGATCTCGCCGATCAGCACCGGCTTGGCCAGGTGGTGGT
>CAKZYL010000476.1 GCA_937884705.1 uncultured Roseovarius sp.
CTCAGGGTGACTTTGCTGCTCTTAAGCGATTGATCAGCAATGTAGCCGTGTTGTTCCCGATTGCGTTATGAGGCCGAACCTTGTTCTAGTCTCTGCGCCAGTCCTCCATTTTGCGCGTGCTGCGTCACGGCTCATGAACCATGGCATGTTCACGTAATTGCCAAGTGCAAAGGCGCGCCGTCGGAACGGGTTTTGCTCGACGTCTCGTCTGAATGGTGAACGGGCTGATGCGTCGTTTCGACGGGATCCGGCCGAGCCGCTGCACCGCGTGATTTGGGAGGACGCCTGAGTTTTTTGGGTCTAAAACCTGCGCTTGCGGAAGATACGCCCGTTATTTGTGAAGCCGCGATACTCAACTTTAAAACGCGTTCTGGTGCCCCGACCACGAATTTCAGCGCGTCCAGAACCGGAAATATCCGACAGGCGGCATGTGGCGGCAATTTCAACCAAGCCATTTTGCGAATTGTTTTCTGTCACATCGCTCACCCGCCCGCGGCTGCACATCCAATCGACGACTTCTTTGACCTCTTGGGATGTATAGCCCGCAGGGTTGTAGAACCCGGTTATCTCTCCGCGATTGAAATTGAGGAAGAAAATGCCTTCGTTCTGAAGGGCCAAGGGTGTGCTGTAGGCACATGTTCCGGTGGCCGTTGCAGCGAAGACCAAAGACAGAAAAAGTCGAGCCATGGGTTCACCTCTTTTTCGCAAGAAGTACCCCCATTCTAAAGATCACAGGTCTCATCCGTCCAGCTTTGATGTGCCGCGTCAGCGCAAGACATGCACAGCGCATGTTGCGTGACGCACCACGCGCTGTGCTGTTGACCCGATCAAGAGGTCCTTTATGCCGGGTTTGTGGGATGCGATCACAATGCAGTCGATGCCTTCTTCTTCTGCAAAGCTGACAATCGTGCGTCCCGCATGACCATGGACCACAACGGGTTTCACGTTCGGCACCCCGCCCAGCTCTGCCACCAATTCCGCTTCTGCTTGGGGTTTGCGGTCCGTGAGGAGGTCGGCTGGGATCTGGCTGACCACATAGTTTGGCAGCTCTTCGACCACGTGCAACGCGGTGAGACGTGCGCCTTTATGGGCCAGCGTTTGCGCGACCTGTAGGGCGGCGTTTGCGTGAGGGGAATGGTCCAGCGCGACGGCGATCAGAATGTTGTTGTACATTGGGGCCTCCCTTCCATGTGTGTTTGCCACGCTAGCAGCCCGCGCCTCGCGGCACCTTGATCCAACGCAAAGATCCGAGGATTCTCTGCCATTCAAAACGGCATGGATGCAGTCAGCAGAACGGAGCCTGACTGGAACAAATCTGCTGTGTTTTGGTGTTGGGCGCGGTTTCGTTTCTAATGAGCGCTGCGCGCGCGAGGTCCCAATGCTATGCGCGATCACCTTTAGGTCTTTTGTACACTTGGCGACGGCTCTCGGGTCAGGCCGCTTTCTTTGAGGTAGTACGCCCAACGCGCGCGCTTTATTTTTCCAAGGCTGTCCGGGTGGAAATACAGATCCAATCCGCCCAAGATCGCTGTGAATGCGTGATAAGGCATTTTGAAGATCAAGCCCGTCGCAGCTCCGAGCCATGGCTTTGAGACGCTGTTCATTGTCATCATACCTCGATCCGATGATGCCGACATTTACGCGAATTGATTAGGATTTGTCGCCAGTCAGATGCCGGAGTGGCGTCAGGAAGTCCGCGCGACACGCAACATGTCAGCCTTCGCATCCCTTTTGCGTCCTCACTGAGCTACGTTTCAACGTCGAAGGTCAAACCCGCATTGGCATGGGTGCGTTCGATGATCGAATGCCCGAACGCTGACGCCGGTGTAAGCACGCCACCCGGCGCATCGGCCGCTTCCTCAAGTAGACACAGAGCGCACTCGGAGATGATCTTGGACGTCGAACCATAGCCAGGATCCATGTCACCCTTGACGCCAATGGTGATGCGTTCACCGCCTTGCGAAACCCCCGTAAACATAAAGTCGTAACTGCCGTTCTCGCGCTCTTCTTTGGTGGGTCCGTCCCCTGGCTTTAGATCTTCCTGGCCGGCAAGCGGATTGGCACCAGCAATACCACGCGCCATGGCTTCGCCTTTATCTCCTGGCCCGGTGAACATCATTTCCTCATAGGTGAAGTCTTCGCCGTAAGGATGCCCCATCAGCATGTTCGACCGATGAACGTTCTTCGTGTTGACTGGGGCCATAAAGAAGGGGGCGACCCAACTGCCAAACTCTTTATCTTCGTAAGGGGTGTTCCCGTTCGGTTGCTGCGGGCCCTTAAACTCTGCCGTCAGCGCGAATGGCGACGCAAGCTTACGCATGACGTCGGGGTTTTTCATAGCGGCTGCCATAGTGGCCTTGCCAGAGGCTGCCGTGCCGCCGGAGAATGTTCCTTTCATACCTCTCAACCGACCCTTGACGTCTTTGAGAGGGGCGCCAAAGCGGCTCTTGGCTTCTTGTTGAAGAAGATACACGCCCATGTCGGACGGCACGCTATCGAAGCCGCAAGAATGCACTATTCTTGCCCCCGAAGACGTCGCCTGTTCCTCATATTTTTCAATCATATCCCACATGAACGAGGGTTCACCGGAAAGATCAACGTAGTCTGTGCCCGATGCCGCGCAGGCGGCAACAAGCGCCTCACCGTAGAGTTGATAAGGCCCGACGGTCGTGATGATCACTTTCGCTCGTTTTGTCATGGCCTCTATGGATGCCGGATCAGATGCATCTGCCACGACAAGAGGCAAGTCTTGTTTCAAACCCAGTTCATCGCGAACGGCACCGAGTCTTTCAGTATTGCGCCCAGCAATGCCCCATGAGCGATCAGGATATTTTTTGCCTAGATATTCGGCGACAAGACGACCCGTAAAGCCCGTTGCTCCATAAACCAGAATGTCAATCTCAGCCATTCTCAGGTCCCGATAGTTTGCATGTCTTTTATCGCTCAGATTTGAAGAAGGAGCAATCTATAGTCGGTAGCACCAGTCTGCTCGCAGGTCCTTGCTCGTTTTCAACATGCGGCCACGTCGAAATAGGTCCCTTCAAGGATTTGCTTGGGGTATGCGCTTGCAACGCAGCGGCAGACCTTGCCCATTTGTAATGGTACGCTCCGTCAGCACGTGCTGGCGGAGGATGCCGCTCAGGTCCGCAGTTGAACCGAGTGAGGAGGCGCAGCTTCTACAGTTAGGATTTCACGGCCACGCCCCGACAAAGGCGCTCTGCTGTCTCGAGTGCAGTAAAATCTGGCCGGTTGCTCGAACACCAGCCTCATTCCGCAAAGGCGTTATCGGCTTGCTTGACCGCTCAAATCGCAGCGCAGATCGGACGCGGCGCAGAGCCAGTGCTCATTGAACTTTCGTCACCTCAACGAGCGCTGTATGGGCGCTGCAGCCCTGACCCAGACGAGAGGTGCCAACGTCCAAGGTCAAGACGTTGGGGTTCCCATTCGGATCGGTGTTTTCGCCCGGATCGCCATACCATGCGCCTGTCGGCAACGCGACCACGCCCTTGAGAATGGTCTCGGAAACCAGCGCCTTGGCCAGGCAGGCGCCGCGCGCATTGTGCACGCGGACCAGACTGCCCGAAGAGATGTCTCGCTCGCCCGCGTCTTTGGGGTGGATCACCAGCGTTTCGGGGCGCGCGCCGTCCACATCTGCCAGGGCTGCTTCCAACTGACTGTGCAGCTTGTCCCCAGGCTGCGGCGAGACAAGGTGCAGCGGGGCATCTTTTGTTGCCGCCCCGAGCCATTCTGACGGCGGCAACCAAATCGGGTGACCGGCACAATCGGGATAGCCAAAGCCATCTACTGTCTGAGAGAAAATTTCGATCCGTCCTGACGGGGTGGCAAGCTGATGTGTCTGCGGATTTTCGCGAAAGAGCGTGAGGAAAGACGGCTCATCCTCCTCCGGCGTGATCGGCAGTTTCATCCAATTTTGCTCTTTCAAAGCTTGGAAATCCGGGATCGACACGCCCGCAGTAAGGCAGGCCTCCTGAAAGGTGGCATAGAGGTGGTTCAGCCAGCCCTCTGTGTCCCTGCCTTCCGTGAACGCGGGGCAATTGCCAAGCCTGTCAGCCAGACCTGAAAAGATATCGTAGTCATTGCGCGCCTCACCCAGAGGCGCGATCAGCCGTGGCATAAAGAAAAGATAGTCATCAAGGTTAGAGCGGCCGATATCTTCTCGCTCATAGGGCGTCGTGGCGGGAAATACGACGTCTGCGCGCTTGGCTGTCGCGGTCCAATAGGGTTCATGCACGATGATGGTCTCTGGCTGGCTCCAGGCCTCGTGCAGGCGGTTCAGGTCCTGATGGTGGTGAAACGGGTTGCCGCCGGCCCAATAGACCAGCCGGATATCTGGATATGGTTTGCGCTGCCCGTTGAAATCAAACGGCTCTCCTGGATGGAGCAGCATGTCAGCAACACGAGCGACGGGGATGACGTCTTTGACGGGGTTTTCACCTTGATCGAGGGTGATCCCGCTCAGGCGTTTGAGGGCCTTTCCGATCCCACCGATAGCGCCATAGCCATATCCGACACCACCGCCCGGCAGACCGATCTGCCCCAGCATGGCTGCGAGAACGGCAGACATCCAATAGGGTTGCTCGCCATGTTCTGCGCGCTGCAACGACCAAGCGACGGTGATCAACGTTCTGCTCGACGCCATGAGCCGCGCCAATTCCCGGATTGTGCCTGCCTCGATACCGCAGAGGGGAGCGGCCCAGTCTGGCGATTTGGGCGTGCCGTCGACCTCGCCGAGCAGATACGGTCGAAATTTGTCAAAGCCCACGGTGTATCGATCCAGAAAAGCGTGATCAGTCAGCCCTTCGGTCTCCAAAACCCAGGCAAGAGCCAGCATCAACGCTGTGTCTGAGGCAGGGCGTGCGGGGATCCATTCGCAGCCCTCTGGCGCATCCGTGCGCTGCGGTCCGATATTGATGCACCGCATGCCCGGCTTTTTGACGAATTGGTCAAACCAGCCTTGCGTTTCATGCTCGGTGATGCCGCCCATGCTGACCTGAGAATTCTTTGGATTGATGCCACCAAACATGACCAGTGTTTCGGTGTTGTCTGCAATGGACCGCCAGCTGTGCTGTGAGCCATAGGTGAACTTGAGAAAATGCACCCCAAAGACATGGGGCATGATGGCCTGGGCACAGCCGGTGGAATAGCTTCCAAAAGATGACACGTATCCGCCGATCGTATTGAGAAAGCGGTGTATTTGGCTTTGCGCGTGATGAAACCGCCCGGCAGAGCCCCACCCGTAAGAGCCGCCATAGATCGCCGCGTTGCCATGGGCCTTGCGGACGCGCTCAATCTCGGCGGCTGCGATATCAAGCGCCTCATCCCAGGGAAGCTCGATAAACTCATCTTGTCCGCGCAAAAGCGTGTCACGACGCTCCAACCACGCGCGCCTGATGGAGGGACGACGCACCCGGGTTCTGTGATGCACGGCCTCGGGCAGGATCTCAAAAATGCCGGTGGGACAGGGATCAGGGCCGAAGGGGCGCGCCTCAACGATCTTGTCGCCCTGGGTTACAACCTCAAAGGCACCCCAATGGCTTGAGGTGACGCGCGTTTTGGGTTTTTCCGCTTTTGTCATTTTGGGCTTGGCCGTGATCTTTGCCTTACCTTCACCCTGATTTGAGGGCACGAGGCAAGGCAATGAAAAAATGCACGTGACGATAGATATCTGTGAATAAAGCTGGCCTGTGCCTTTGCGGAAGGATGTGCGCGCTGCGGTAATGGTTGGATCATTTGAAGACATCTTCTATCGAATGCTTGCGACCCCAGAATATGCCGATGAGCGCTATGTCCGCATAAAGACGGGTTGGATGCATTTCGAGTGGGAAGCAGCATGCGGTGTTACAATCGGGTCTCGGGCTGATGAGAAGTGGCTGTTACGCGTGCCATGTTGCCATCTCGCGCGTGGAGCAAGCCCAGACTGCGGATCAATGGGATGACGTTTTCGTCGCCATGCGAGGAGAAGCCGTCTTCAAAAAACCTGAATTAGTCAACTGGTCGAGGTTCGCGAGCACTGAAGTCCACTGCCGATTGTCTGACCTACTCAACGCGCTTGACCTAGCAAGAATTGCCATCATGCCGGGATTTGCGCGGTCATCGCACGCCAGTTAGGCCTTCAATCCGGATTTGTTGGCGCAGGATCTGCTGTCGCGTCCGCAATTGTTGCTGCTGACCTCTCAGCGATCTTTGTTTTGAACTCAGGTTACGCCCGAGCCCACGTTCGCTCGTATGAGGACTTGTCTCGTGGCGAAGAATTCGTTGTTTCGTGTTCAACGCGCGTTCTTTGCGTTGCAGTTCGTTCGCCTGCCGTTGCCGCAGCCATTGTTTTTGCAATTTTTGGCTTTGTTGGTTGCGTTGCAATTGTTGCAGTTGGTTCTGAACCAACGAATTTGCGTTTTGGGCAAACGATGCATTGGGCAAGACGCATGAAATCGCCACGAGACCGGCTATGATACAGAACCAAAGCCTCGTTTTCAGGACAAGCCTCATTCTATCCACGCTGTGTTCCGACATGCGGTATAGATAATGCTCACAAGCGCATTAAGCAAAGACGCAGTGGTCCATAGCAGGAGGAAGACCGCGTATCCGCATTTAGTTGGCGGTTTTCTTCTTTCACAAAGCCGATAACCCGATGTCCCGAAAACCCTTTCTATGAAGGTCTCACGACGTCGTCGAGTTGTTTACAGCTGGCAGGAAAGGCTTACACACCGGCGCTGGAACAAAAACACGAAACCTGCCAGCTCAAACAAAATAGACTGAGTAGAGATGAGCTCGGGCGCAACCGCGATTTTGACACCTCCAAAAGCCAGTCTGCGTCGGGGCCACGGCCTTTTGGTCAACCGCCCCGCTGGAATACCTCTGAGCGCGGAGGATATTGAACCAACCCAAAAGGCCCGGCCCATCCGTGTCGCGCTCATCCGTATCATTGGCGGCCGCACCGCAATGGCATGTCCCGTAGATCGTCGATGTTCTAAGGCTCTCCTCGCTTAGATCGTCATCC
>CAKZYL010000477.1 GCA_937884705.1 uncultured Roseovarius sp.
CTCAAGGCCGATGAGATCGGCGTGGTAATACTCATCATCCTCAGGATCGGGCAGTTTCGCGCGATCCACGTATAGGCGCAGCCCTTTCAGCCGGTCGGCCACCTCTTTGGTCGCCACACCCGACAAACGCCCCACCAGCGCACCCTTGGTTTGCCCGGTCAACGTCACATCAAAGCTCTGCGCACCGTCCTCAGTCTGCAGCGGCCCATAGGCGGCGAGGTCTTCGGGGTCTGCGGTAAAACTCTTCAGCCTGACCTCACCCCTGACACCAAACGCCCCAGCAATCGCTCCCACGCAGACCTTGTCCATCACCGGCTCTCCACGATCAGGCCCTGAGCGCGGCTGTCCCAGCCCGCGCGTTCCAGCTCCGGCGTCTCATGATCTTCCTCTGGCCAGCCGACACAGAGATACCCCACCAGCCGCCAATCTTCCGGCACGTTCAGATCCGCGCATAACTGGTCAGGGTCAAGGATCGAGACCCAGCCCACACCAATGCCCCGCGCCCGCGCGGCCAGCCAGAACTGCGTGATCGCGCTCACGACAGAATAGCGACGCATCTCCGGCATGGTTTGCGCGCCGAGACCGGAACCCTTGGCGGTCTCTTCGGCACAGAACACCGACAACTGCACAGGCGCTTCCTGCATGCCGGAGAGTTTAAGCTGACTGTATAGCGCCGCTTTCTCCCCGTCATTGCCCGCCAAGTCATCCGCATTGGCCGCCTTGATATTGGCCAATGCGGCGGCCCGAGCGGTGTCACTTTCCACCCGGATGACGCGCCACGGCTCGCTCAGCCCCACAGAGGGGGAGAGGGCGAAGCTCTCAAGGCATGCCTCAAGCACGGCCTCCTCCACCGGATCGGTGCGAAAGCGGCGCACGTCACGCCGCCACCGCATCAATTCGGAGAGCTCTTGCTGGAAGTCCGGGGAAAAGCGCGTCACGCCAGGGTTGCTCCTGGGGTTTAGTCTCAGGTCTCTTCTTCCGCAGCAGCTTCCTCAGCGGGGGCTTCTTCTGCAACTGCTTCTTCAGCAGGTGCTTCTTCTTCCACCGGCTCCGCCGCAGCTTCTTCAGCCGCCTTTGCTTTCTCAGCCTTTTCCTCGGCACGATCCTTGGCCTTCTGACCAGGCTCGGCTTTCTGCGGGTTGTTGCGCTCTTTCTTCTCAACAACACCAGCGGCTTCCAGGAAGCGGGAGATACGATCGGTCGGCTGTGCACCCTGATCCATCCAGTACTGGACGCGCTCCAGGTTCATCTTCACGCGCTCTTCGCTGTCTTTTGGCAGCAGCGGGTTGTAGGTGCCCAGCTTCTCGATGAAGCGACCGTCGCGCGGCATGCGCGAGTCTGCCGCAACGATGCGATAGAAGGGGCGTTTCTTGCTGCCACCACGGGCAAGGCGGATTTTCATGGCCATTTGAGTTTCTCCTTTGAATGGCTTGGGCGGTGGGGTCAAACCCCACCCTACGTTTGATGCTTTCGGTGATGCTGGATCACTTCGGCGATGATGAAGTTCAGGAACTTCTTGGCGAATTCCGGGTCCAGATCCGCCCGGTTTGCCAAATCTTCGAGCCGTGCGATCTGCGTGGCCTCGCGGGCCGGATCGGACGGTGGCAGGTTATGTTCTGCCTTGAGCTTGCCCACGGCCTGAGTGTGCTTGAACCGCTCACCCAGAGTATAGACCAGGATCGCATCCAGGCGGTCGATGCTCTCGCGATGCTCTTTCAAAAGCGCTGCGGCACGGGTTACAGCGTCAGTCATGTCGCATACCTCGTCAGGTCGTGAAGATAGATGGCTTTGCTGGCATCATGGATCGCCCGCTCGGGCAGTCGCGTGGCGCCAAGGCGTTCGGCCAAAGCAATGGATGCGGCGTTTCCGTCAGAGATGTAGCTGACGATGCGCTGGGCTTTCATCTCATTGACAGCCCAGTTGAGTGCCGCTTGCGCCGCCTCACGCGCGACACCTCGTCCGCGCGCGCCATCATAGACATTCCAACCGATCTCTATATCTGCCTGATCGGGCGGATGGTGCAGACCGACGCAGCCCACAGGCACGCCGTTTTCGGTCACTGTCCACCATCCGAACCCTTTCAAGGCCCAATGTCCGGCATCGGAGGCGAACAGGTGCCACGCCGCGGCCAAATCGAGCGGACCTGAAATGAACTCTGTGGCGTCCGAGGCATAAAACGCTGCATAGCTTGCGAAATCGGCCGCAACAGGGCCGCGCATCACAAAGCGTTCCGTCTTGATTTGGGGTGCTTCAGTCAATTGGCATCCCCTTCGGCTTGAAGAGAGGATCAGCGTAGTGGCTGATCTCCAACTCGATCCCGTCACGCAACTGACCGGACTTGAGGCGTTCAGGTGACGGATGGCGATAGACGGCATCATTGCCGTCAATCGTGGCCGCCTCGGGGTCTTTGACGGCGCCCAGACGCTCTGCCAGTCGGATCGAGTCGAGATTTTTCGGATCGATATAGCTGACCGCCTCGGTCCATCCCAACGCGTCATAGAGATATCCACGAACCGCGTGTGTGGCCTCAAGCGCGTAACCATGGCCAGCTTCTTGGGGCCAGATGATCCAGGCCAGCTCCCGCTCCGGCCAGGCCGCCGGAAACCATCCGCCCGCCATGCCAAGCGTGCGGCCATCATCGCGGTGATGGATCATCCACATACCGTAGCCACGAATGTTCCAATGGCCGATTTCCGCGGCATAGAGCATCCAGGTCTCATAGGGGTTGAGCGGCCCACCCATGAAGCGAGAGCGATAGGAGGCAAAGGTGGCTTTGAAATTCGGGTAGTCATCCGGCTCTGGTCCGCGCAGGACCAGGCGTTTGGTTTCAATAAGCGGTATCGTCGAGGTGGGCATTATTGGACCTCCTCTTTGGAATGACGATAAACACAGCAGGCCTCATGCTCGGGCAACCAGGCCTCTGCTTCCGCATCCCGCGTTGCGCCGAGCCGTTCGGCGACACGCACAGAACGCTTGTTTTCAAAGTCCACGTAGCTGACGAGGGATGCCAAGCCGAGCGTTCCGAAAGCGTGTGATCTGACGGCCTTTGCGGCTTCGGTGGCATACCCTTTGCCTTCTGCGTCTTGCGACACAAGCCATCCCAACTCGGGCTCCCAATCTCCGGGCTCTGCGCCAATCTGGAAAAAGCCGACCACTGCCGCGCTGTCGCGATGGGTGGCCACCCAGGCGCCGTACCCCCGCAAGAGCCACGTGCCGGTCAGTTGCATGAATTCCCCCCACGCCTCTTCGCGCGTTTGGGTGTTGCCATAGTATTTGCCGCGCGGTGGGGTGAGCATCTCCGCAAAGGCGTCGAAATCCTCGATCTTGGGTGCGCGCAAGATCAGGCGTTTTGTCTCCAAGACAGGGATCATCCCTTGCATCCGGGCTGCAAACTCGGCTGTGACACCCGACGATGGGGTTTCGTGGAAGGCACGCGCGCTCATCTTGTCCCCTCCAGAACGGATGGGTGCCGCCACATCTGCGCGAGAGAGCCGCGCACTTCCACATTTTGTTCGAAGACTGCGCCTAACCGCGTTGCCAAGCGCATAGAGCGGTAATTTGCCGGGTCTATATAGGACATCACCCGGTCCAGCCCGAAGTGTCTTGCTGAATACTCCCGGGCAATCAAGCTTGCGCCATAAGCGATGCTCCTGCCTTCAAACCCGTCGAACACGTGCCACGCCATTTCGGGTTCATGCCACCCATCATTGAGGATCACGCCGACGCGCCCCGCGACCGCGCCGGTCTCGCGATGTTCCACAACCCACATGCCATAGCCACGCAGCGTCCAGTGTCCAACGGCTGCCAGAAACGAACGCCAGCTGTCAGCAGGACCTACAGGACCGCCGACATAGTAGGATCTGTGCGAAGCAGCGAATTCCGCAAATCTCGGAAAGTCGCTTTCCTGATACCCTCTTAGGATAAGTTCATCAGAGACAATGAGAGGGGCATGATCGATCATGACACACCCTCGGGCCCTGGGTGGCGATAAAGCATCTCCGCGCCCATGTGCACATTGTCATAGCTGCGCTCAAACCAGGCGCCCATGCGTTCTGCAAGTGCGACGGAGCGCGTGTTGCCGGGCACGATGTTGGAGGTCAGCGTGGTAAAACCGAGCGTGTTGTAGGCCCAATCGCGCACGCAGGTCGCGGCCTCATGGGCAATGCCTTTGCCTTCGTAGCCGTCATAGACGACCCAGCCCACCTCGGGCTCTGGCCAGCCTTCGGGGTTCCAGATGCCTGAAATGCCGGCCGGCTCACCATAGGCCTCGATGGTGAAATACCCGTATCCATGCAGGGCCCAATGCCCGATATTGAGGGCAAACCAACGCCAGGCATCTGATCGATTTTCTTCCGTTCCGAACCCAGCGGAGCGCTCGGGATCGAGCAAAAACGCGCAAAGCGGATCAAAGTCGCGATGCTCTGGCCCGCGCAGGATTAGGCGGTCGGTTTCCAGCCGTGGGATATTGAGGCGCAGCGTCATTGCACCACCTCTGGCGCCGGATGTCTGTAGTACACGACTGTGCCGCCATTCGGGAGCGCGTGTTCATAATCCGCTGTTGCACCTAGCCGTTCAGCCACTTTGATTGACCCTGCATTATCAGGTTCAATGGCGCTTGCGATCGTGCTCCAACCCAAGTCGTTGTAAATGAAATTGCGGGCGCAGAGGGCTGCCTCTGTGGCAAAGCCGCGGCCTTCTTTGTCTGCCAATACAAGCCAGGCAAGCTCCGGTTCTGGCCAGGTTTCAGCGGCCCATGGTCCAACCAGACCGGAGAATTCGCCAGTTGTTTTTTCCTCAATTGCAAAGAGGCCAAAGCCGCGCTGAGCCCAGTGACCCACAAATGCACATCCCAAGCGCCACGCGCCGTAGCGATCCATTGGACCCATGAAGAAGCGGCTCTTTTCCGTCTCCATGAATGCGGCCAGTCTGTCGAGATCCTGCTCTGGATCGTAGCCACGCAGGATCAAACGTTTGCTCTCCAGCCGAGGGATGTTGATCTCGATTTTCACTGCGACGGACCCCGCGCCGCATGGCGATAGACAACATCTTCCGGGTCGACTTTTTCGGCCTGCGGATCAACCACCGCGCCCAGTCGCTTAGCTACGGCGATGGAGGCCGCGTTGCCCGCATCAATGTAGCTGACCAGGGTGGATATGCCCTTGTCTTCAAAAGCCCAATCACGTGCAGTGGCTGCGGCTTCTGTTGCGTAGCCGTGGCCCTCAAACCCGTCATAGAGGTGCCAGCCCAGTTCTGTTTCCGGAAAGAAATCGTGTTTCAGCAGGCTCACACTGCCCACCAGGGCCTCATCAGACTGCCGCTCAACATGCCACGGTCCAAAACCGAAGAGCGCCCAATGCCCAAGATCGCCTGAGAACTCTCGCCACGCATCTTTGCGATCAAACTCCCCCATGTGGACGGCGCGCGGGCCGGTAAAGAGAACTGCAAAAGCGTCAAACTCCTCAACCCGCGGCGCGCGCAGTGTCAATCGCTTGCTTGAAAGCGTTGGGATCATCACGGTCAACATCGGTCAGCCGGACACCTGCGAAATCAGGCTCTTATTGTCGGAAAGACCGGTCATTTCTTTTTCCCAAAACCAGAAAGCCCAGGGGGCAATCCACCGCCTCCGCCGAGCCCCGGAAGCCCGCCGCCAGGCATACCGCCGGGCATTTTGCCGCCGAGAGCCTTGGCCGCCTGTTCCAGCGCTTTGGGGTCCATGCCCGCGGCCATCTCTTCGGGGGACGGGCCGCTTTTGCCGAACATGCCTTTCATGGCCTGTTTCATCATGCCGCCTTTGCCCATCTTGCCCATGCGCTTCATCATGTCCGACATCTGCCGGTGCATTTTCAGAAGCTTGTTGAGCTCGCTCACTTCCTGACCAGCGCCCTTCGCGATCCGCTTTTTGCGGCTGGCCTGAAGCAGCTTGGGGTTGGCGCGCTCTTTTTTCGTCATTGATTGAATGAGAGCGATCTGGCGGCTGATGATCTTGTCATCAAGGCCCGCCTGTTCCATCTGCTTGGACATCTTCGCCGCACCCGGCAGCATCGACATCATGCCCTCCATGCCGCCCATCTTCTGCATCTGCTCAAGCTGGCTGCGCATGTCGTTGAGGTTGAACTGACCTTTCTGGAAGCGCTTCATCATGCGCTCGGCCTGTTCGATCTCGAGCGTCTCTTGCGCCTTCTCAACAAGGCTGACGATGTCGCCCATGCCGAGGATCCGGCCCGCGATCCGCTCCGGCTCAAAGGTCTCGATGGCGTCCATCTTTTCGCCAAGACCCACGAAGCGGATCGGTTTGCCCGTGATGGCGCGCATCGAGAGCGCCGCACCACCACGACCGTCACCGTCCATCCGGGTCAGCACGACGCCGGAGACGCCGATCTTGTCGTCAAACTCGGTCGCTACGTTCACCGCGTCCTGACCGGTCAGACCGTCGACCACCAGCAGCGTCTCACGAGGGGTGGCCACATCGCGCACTTCGGCTGCCTGCTTGATCAGCTCTTCGTCGATGTGCAGACGCCCCGCCGTGTCGAGCATATAGACGTCATAACCGCCCAAAGAGGCCTGCGTTTTGGCGCGCTAGGCAGTATCGTCACCGATATGCCGTTGGGACGGTTTCTG
>CAKZYL010000478.1 GCA_937884705.1 uncultured Roseovarius sp.
CGAAAAGCACTTCGATGAGTTCGTGGCGGTGCGCGATGCCAACCTCACCATCAATCAGGGCGAGTTCATCGCGATCATGGGCCCCTCGGGCTGCGGCAAGACCACGACCTTGCGCATGCTGGCCGGTCTTGATGCGCCCACCAGCGGCACGATCAGCATTGCGGGTCAGGTGATGAACGATGTCTCCGCCCATGAGCGCGACACGCCCATGGTGTGGCAAAGCCTCGCGCTCTTCCCGTTCCTGAACGCGCGAGAGAACGTGGAATTCGGTCTCAAGATGCGCGGCATCAGCCCCGAGGAGCGCCGCAAGCGCGCGATGAACTGGCTAGAACGGATGGAGATTGGCGAGTTTGCCGAGCGCAATGTTGAAACGCTGTCGGGCGGCCAGCGTCAGCGCGTGGCACTCGCGCGTGCCTTGGTGACCGAGCCGAAGCTCCTTTTGCTCGACGAACCGCTCTCGGCGCTCGACGCACATCTGGTCATTCGGATGCAATCCGTCCTCACCAAGCTCCAGCGCGAGCTTGGCATCACCTTCGTCTATGTCACCCACTCGCAATCCGAGGCTTTCGCCATGGCCGATCGCGTTGTGATCATGTCGAAAGGCGACATCGCGCAGGTGGGCTCTCCCCGCGAAGTTTACCGCGCGCCTAAGACCCGCTTCGTCGCCGAATTTGTGGGCCGCAACAACATCCTGCCGGGCAAGGTCGCGGCGGTCGCACAGGAGTCGGTCTCAGTGGAAACCCCGCTCGGCACCTTTAATGTGCCGGGCCAGGCCGCGTTGGGTGCAAGCGCGTCCATTGTCGTGGCGGGCGACATGATGCAGGTGGGCGAGGGGGAGAATGCTCTCTCCGCCACGGTCATATCGGAAGAGTTCGTTGGGTCCATGGTCACCGCCTTCCTTGAGGCTGAAGACGGCACTGAACTCAAGGTCCAGGTGCAGGAACGTGCGCTCGCTAATCTGAACTTAGAGACCGGAAACACCGTCACGCTGGGCTGGGCCACGCAAGACGGGCATTTGTTGTTGGAGGACAGATGATCCAGAACCCGATCACTTGGCCAAACGGCGCGCGCTGCGCCTGTGCCATCACCTTCGACATGGACGCCGACAGCCTGATCCACATCGCACGCCCGGCGGACTCAACGGACCGGTTGCATCCCATCGCCATGGGGCGCTACGGGCCCACGGTGGCCATCCCCCGGATACTGGACACCTATAAACGCCTCGGGCTCAAACAGAGCTTCTTTATTCCGGGATGGTGCATGGAAACCTATCCAGACGCGGTGGAGGCCATCCTGCAAGACGGCCACGAAATCGGTCATCACGGCTGGATCCATGAAGATCCGATCGCCACCAAGGGCGCGGCCCAGGAAGAGGCGTTTGAAAAGGCGCTGGAGACCCACAAACGGATGACAGGGGAGGCCCCACGCGGCTATCGCGCGCCGGTCTATAACATCACCCAGCAGGTGATTGATCTCCTCGTGAAACATGACTTTCGCTATGACAGCTCCATGATGGCCGATGACATTCCTTACGTGGTGAAAACGGATGGCGGCCAGCTTTATGAGATGCCCGTGCATTGGGGCACTGACGATTGGCCGCCCTTCGCGCATTACGATGAGATCGGCTATCTGATGCCCGTGCGCGGCCCTTCAGCAGGCTTGGAAGGCTTCTGGGAAGAGTTCGAAGCGCAGTACGAAGCGGGCGGCTTTTTCATGCTGATCCTGCACCCCTTCCTGACGGGCCGATTGGCGCGCTGGCGTTTGGTGGAGCAGTGGCTGGAGGCGACCCTGGCGGAGCGCGATGTATGGTTCGCGCCCCTAGAGGACATTGCCGCACATCTCGATCAGGTCGACGGGATGCGGGTTGAGACCTTACCCTACTACACGTCCCCGCAGACGTGACCGCCGCTCGGCGTCACTGTGGATGCGCAAGGTTCGGCGATGCGTTCAACGGGCCTAAGCGCGCACCTTGTGCTGCGCCTAGGCCTCACGCTTCAGCGTCTCAGACGCGGCACATTTGCACCTCGTCCGTTAAAGCTTGGCTGTGCGCGCGCCCGATTTCCCGTTGATCTGTTGCGCTGACCAGACTGCCGACTGTGGAAGTCGCGTTGGACTTGTTTGGGCGCCTGCACCCGAGGCTGCGGCGTGGCCTTTGGTTGTTGGGCCGGAGCGCGATTGCGCACTTGATCGAGTTTTGGGCTTGTGCGTGCAACCGGAGGGGCCGCCTTGTTCTGAACGCGTTTTTGGACCGTCTCGGCGTTTCGTTTTTCCACATCACCGGGCAATGTCGCAGGTCGATCTCTGGGCGGATGATCAACACCTGTCCACCCGTCGCCCCGCCCATTCCAGCTTTGCCAGTTGTCGCCATCTTTGCGGTAAACCTGCCCGTCCTTGCTGGCAAAGACATTGCCCCGGCGGCCTTCGCGCACAAATCCATTGCCTTCCGACGTGTTCCACCGCACGCCTTGCGAGCCATTGCGACGTTCATTGGCCGTGATGCGCGCGTAATCTCGTCCGCTGCGGACAGACACACTTCCCCAGCTGCCATAGATGTTCTTCTTTCCGGCGACGGTCGCGCTGTTGCCGGTTCTGGGGTTGTAGGCTTGCACGAACCCGGCCCGGCCCGCTGGCCCATAGGCTTTGGCGCCGCGTATATAGGTCCCGGTTGCGGGGTTCCACGCGCTGCGCGCCGCGATCCCGCGATAGGGGCCGTAATGATAGCCGTAGCGGCCAAAGGTCCCTCGGATCGGATTGTAATAGGCGCCGAGCCCATAGCTGTAGGGGCGCGGATAGTAGATCGGGAACCGTGTGTAGCGCCAATACGGGCGATAGAACCAGCCGGGGCCGTAGACCAGGCTATCATGGGCCAGATAGGCAAAAAGATACCCTGCCGTGAACCCGAACAGGATCGCGCCTGTGTCATCATCCTCCTCATAGACCTGAACATAGGTGACGTTGTGCACAGGTGACGTGGCGGGGATGTCATAGATCTCTTCGGGAATGTCGCTGGCCAAGGTCCACGGACCATCGGCGCTGTCTGACACGAACCACACGCCATCTTGCACGGCATAAAAGCTGTCTCCGACTTGGATGACTTGCGAGCTTGTGTTCACCGCGTATTGCAAACTGGTTTCTTCGATGGCCTCAAATTGCGGATCGCCATCATAGACGATGTCAGGCGATATCGATCCCGGCTCCACCCAAGCGGTCTCGGGGATCGAGGCCCGCAGGCGCGCAGCCGTGGATTCAGACGTGCCCGGGACAGACGCGCGCACGGCGGCATAGGGGGCATCCGTCGGGATGAACTGAAAATCGTTGGGCAGACTGTCACTGGCGAACTCCAACGGGCCTTCGGGTGATGTCGCGCGGAACCAGCGGCCAGACATCAGCACGTAGTAGTCATCCTCCGGCAGATATCGAAAGACATCGGTCTGCGTGTTTGAGGCCCATTCCAGGTCCGTGCCCGGTACCGCCTCAAACGTAGGCGCACCGTCAAACAGGATAAGCTCTGCGGGGACATCGCTGTAATAGACGGATGGCGGCGTGCCTTGATAGCGTGTGGGCGGAATGGCTTCTTTGACGGCCTCCCAGTTTCCATCATCCGGCAACTGGTTGAAGAGCTCTGGCAGCGCGTCAACCTCGGTGAAGCCTTCTTGCAATGAGATCAGCTTTAGCCAATGCGGGCCTTCGCGCAGATAGATATCCTCTCCGACGCGAAAGGCATCCCAGTTGGTGTTGACGACAAATTCAAGCCCTTCCACGCCCGCAATGGGCGCAAACACCGCCTGCCCATCCGTCAGAACCAGAACCGCAGGCTCGGTTGATACAAAGACCTTTGGCGGCTCGGTGTTCAACCCTTCGACATCCTGCAGCTTGTCATAGTTGGCAAGGCTCGCCATCACATGTTCTTCGGCCACATCGATGGGGCCAGTGGGCAAGAGATCTTTGAGATCCCCGCTGATTCCGGGCAGTCGGCTTGGCTCCAACCCCGTGAAATCGAGCGAGGAGATGCGCATGTTCTGCAACGTGATCGTGCCATCCTCTGCGTTCTTAGAGGCCTCGCTATCGATCCCGATCACACCGAACACAGGTTGTGCCTCGTCGGTTTCCCGATACTCTGCTGCGACCAGCGCCTTTATCTCGCGCCCGCCGTCCCAGTCCGTGAATTGAGGCTGGTACATGACCATCACAGCATTGTCTTGCAGGGAAAACGCCCGCGGCCAGGCAAGATCATCCTCTGCCGCATCCGCGTCAGTCGTCTCAGTCGACAAAAGGGAGAGATACTGCCCCGAGACGAACCCGTCCGCCTGCCCAAATGTCACGGCGCACCAGGCCCCGGCGTCATCGCAGTTTTTCAGGGTCACAGCTGCGCCCTTTGGCACCGTGCCCATTGTGTTAAAGGTTGTTCCCGGACCTTCGCGGAGGTTCACATTTGCCGTCGTCAGCGCCGTGTCGGCAGACGCATGAACGGCAAGAAGCGCCCCAGAAATAATGAGCGTGGCCAAGCCACCAAACCGGTTGAACAAAAAAGACTGAAATCCTTTAAAATTAGTGCAAGAGCGCATGCTCACCTCCCGAAAATGAGTGCCTCAATAGAACGCCCGAAAGACTGCAAAAAGCAACAGACTTGATGTGGCAGGTCTTGCACGGCGCGTGATCGCGATGGCTTTGGTGCGCAAAGCTAACCATGCGTCTGGCAAAGCATCAGCCGGACAAGCGCGCCCTTTAAAGCCTGCGTCGAGAATGCTCTCCTGCTTTGGACAGAACACGATCGTAGGTCTCAGAGGATCCTTGCCCGGCCCGACTGAAGCTTTGGTCTCCTAAGTGGCTGCGAAAGGCATCTGCGCCGCTTTTTACCAAAGTTCGCACCCAAGCCTGAGCATGCCGGACCCGCAAGGAGGATGACCGGCTGGCAAAGCCTGCAGGACTACTGAGATTCAGATGACCGCACTGTGAGAATGATCTAAGTGCACCTCATGCCCGCTGAAGCCACGTCATACAGATTTCGAGCCGCGCTCAAGACCGGGATGCAACCCATCATGCCACGCGAGGGGTTCGCGTTTCACCGGACCCCAAGGAGGGTCTATTTCATCGGGTTCAACAAGACCGCGACATCCTCTTTGGCGATCATGATGATGGCGTCCGGCGTGTTGTCCATTCACTCCTCCGGCAATGGCAAGCTCTTTGGGCGACCAGAGAGCGAACAGGCCCGTACCCCCCATGCCACCCAGCACATGCTTGCGAATATTGAGGCGGGACGACCGCCGATCCTGGGCCTTGAGGATTATGACGCGTTCATGGATCTGACCGTGGGTCCGACTGATCTGTGTCTGCAGTTTGA
>CAKZYL010000479.1 GCA_937884705.1 uncultured Roseovarius sp.
GGCGCTTTACTTCTAAGGGTCCAGTTTTGACGAGATGCAAACATTGACCGCTGATTTTTTGACGACAGAACCGATGTGTCAGAATGCGCGTATTGTGAAGATCGCTTGATAACCGGATCGGTCTCTCTGGGCCCTTGGTCTCTCTGAACAGAGGTCGCTTTACGCCTCGCCCGACCTGTCAAACCTCGGAATGGCCCCGATCCGAGATGTCACGTCTTGATTTGCAGCGCGCCAATCTGCGTGCGCGGTCTCAATGAGGCGTGTGCCTGCCCCCGTAAGCGCCACCACCCGCATCCGACCTGTCTTGATGGGCGTGGCGATCCAACCGTTGCGCTCCAGCACATCCAAGGCGCGGGTCGTGGCGGCGGGGCTGAGCGACAAGCCATCCCCCAGATCTTTGGCACGGGCCTTGCCCGCCAGACCAATCGCCACCAGCAACGAAAACTGACCGGAGTTCACCCCATGCTTGCGCAGGGCCGCGTCAAACCGACGTGCGATCGTGCGCTGCAACATGCGCGAGCGCATCGCGGCACAACTCGTTGCGATCTCTTCCAGCCTTGGGTCATCTGAGGGTTTGCTCATGCCATCAGCTTAAAGATCAAAAGCATATGCGCCAGCCAAAATACCGGGGCGCAAAAGGCAGGCGCCAGGTTCATGGGCCAATGGAAGGGCAGGAGGGTCGGAGGTTCTTCACCCCGCTCTACCGCCGCCCATCTGAAGGACAAAACCGTGCCCGGGACCCCGAAATACATCGTCGTCGCAGCGCCCAGGAACGCCGCCATGCCCACAAGGCTCCAGACGATCAGGAACGTGGCCGACGGGTTGAAAACGCCAGCCCAAATGAGACCCGTCAGAGCGACGGCCCCGATCGCAAAGGCGAAATCAGGGATGCTGCCAAACAGAAAGAAATACCGTGGCAATTGCTTTTGGCGATACTTCTTCACAGTCCCCCACGCCGCCAATCGCAGCATGTGAAGCCCCACCAACTCCAAGATCGTCACCTGTTGCGCAATGAGCGTGGCCAGGATCCGTCCTGTGTCCGTCCCCAGCACCCAAAACGCGATCAGAAGCGTGGGCGTCAACGCCTGCAGGATTGAGGTGAAGGCAAAAGCACCGCGTTCAACAACGCCGGGCCGCATCAGAAAAACTTGCGAGATGAACCAGAGGGCCAAGGCTACGGAGACACCAAGGCCCACCGGCCGCAGATCTGCCTCCAAAAAACGCCACACAAGTGAGGTGAGCCATAGCCAAAGAACAGCGCAAAGCGTCAGGATGGGGCCGCCTGAACGGAGACTGTCGGGCCCAGAGCGATCAAGTTGCGCCGCCCAGGGCGTTAGTGGTGACTTAGATTGCATATGCAAACATAGTGTCAACGAAGCTCAAATGTCAAACGCATCCGGTCCCCATGGCCGCGCGCCTCATTGATGTGGAGGGCCGCTCGTCTGCCGCAGACCCGCGTCGACCGAGGAGAGACCTTTGCTATCGTCAATCCCTGCAAAACCGGGCGTGGTCAAACGGGCCTTCGCGTCAGGTCCCTGCGCTAGGATGGCCCGCTTTACCGTCCCGCAGCGACTGCAAGTCCTCAAGCTGGCACGTCAGCGCTTGAAGGCGGCCAATTCGAGGTCACTCGGTCAATTCCTCAAAGATCGCCTGATGCGTTGCGATCGGTGCGCACACCGGTGCCCGGGCACGCGCGACCGGAACACAGATCCGTGTCGCCAGATCACGCCTCCCGATGGCGATTCACTCTAAAACCCAAATGCCTCAAGGCATCGCGCACGAACGGGATCGCCCTCAGCTGGCAGCTGTGCCAGATGATCTCTCCTAGACCGTGTTTGCAAAAGGCGCAGCCCTGGGCGCCCAAGACGTCAAAGATCAGACGCCACCCGTGCCTGCGGGTCAGGCGATGATGGTATCATAGTGAAACTCGATGGCGCCATTCACCACTTCGTAATCCCAACCCGAGATATCTAAGCTGAAGTCTTCTATGACGACCGAGCTGTTTCCGAAGTCGAAGACAGTGTTTTGCCCCACAATTCGAATGTCGACGTCATCGGGGTCGGTCATGTTCTTGATGCGAATGATGTCGGCCGCACCATCGTCGTCTCCAAAGATGTCAAACCCGCCCTTAATTCTGTCATGGCCGCTGGCAGGTCTGAAGACGAACGTGTCTGAGCCGGCCTGTCCATACAGCTGGTCATAGCCTTTGCCTCCGACCAGCGTGTCATTTCCGTTTCCGCCGTAAAGTGTATCCCCGCCGGTGGAGCCGAGCAAAACGTCCTTTCCGCTGCCGGCCCTTATGAAGTCCTTGCCACTTCCGCCATCCAACTTGTCTCGTCCGATCGAGCCAAAGAGCCTGTCGTTTTCGCTTCCGCCAAAGAGCGTATCATTTCCGCTGTGACCAAAAATCTTATCTGCGCCATCGAGCCCACGGATCATATCGTTGCCAGCGGTGCCATTCAAAACATCAGGTCCATTGCTGGGTTGCGGAACGATTTCGCCGTTGTCGCCCCTGAGATCATCCAGATCAACACTGCCCTGCGTGCGTGCGAAATTCTGGGTCACGATCACCGAAGTGCCGGTGAAATTGCTGCTGTAGGTGTAGGCTCCAACCTCAATGCCGATGCCGATATATTCGAGGTCAGGATTGAGGATGTTGGCGCGGTGACCGGAGCTGTTCATCAGGGCATCATGCAGATTTTTGACATCATCGCGATATCCCTCAGGGCCGCGAGCGGACTGAATCGCTATGTTTTCGGCCGTGGCCGATCTGCCTGACAAATCAAACCCAGCATCTCTCATGCGCTGCGTTGCAGATGAATTGCCCTCTCCGGTATGTGAGAACACGTTGGCATCCAGCATCCAAATGGAGTGCTCTTCGGCGGACTCGTTGAGGTTTGTCTCTAACTGTAACGCGTTGAGTCCCCGCGATGTGCGCTCTGCGTTGATAAGTTCCAACATGTAGATTTCTAAGTCGCTGGCATACGTCATTGGGCAGCAGGTCCTCTATTCATTCTCACTTGCAGCAAATGGTTTGGCATGGTGTACGGAGCGAATACGTCATCATTGTGGTCACCATGGAAAGAACCTTTGTGGTCCGTCCCTCTAAACTCGCGGTGCTTTGCTTGACCTGCGCATGAACGTGCCGATGCTTTGATATGTCGGTGCCGTGGCGGTGCCCTGATAGGCAAAGTGTCGAATGCGCGTTGCGATGTTTTGACTGTAGGCTGCGGTCGATGCGGGTTTTCTCGCAAACGCATAACTCATCGCACTCTCCCAAACGGTTCGCTGGTCGACTGGCGCTGAGTTGATCGCCCAGCACGAGCCAACCCCAAATCGCAGCCGAGAGGGCGATTGACAGACGAACCTTTAAATCAGGTCCAACGCAGCAAGGTGACGGTCTCGTTGCTTGGCGGCAGGCTTTGTCGAACCGGAGTTCCGCCAGCCTACGCGCTACTCGGCCCCGGCCACCTTTTTGAGATCGGCGGCTGTGTCCAAGGACATCTGTTCGTCGGGTCCCGACGAGACACCTGGGGAGGCGTTTTCAAGGACGCGTCGCCATTGCCGATCAAGGCAGAAGACCCAATCGGTCGGATAGGCCTTGATCAGGTCGACCATCCCATCCATCCAGGTCTGGGTGGTCGAGACGATATCGGTCGCCTCGATCTCTTCGCCCATGTGTAAAATGAGTTGGGTCTTGGTCTGCTGGATGGTCACCGGCACAATCGGCACGCCGACCTTCGACGCAAACCGCGCGGGCCACCGCATGGCACCCACCGGCTGACCGAACGCCGTGGCGCGGACCACATCCTCTGCAGGGTTGTCCTGCATCTCTGGCGCAGCTTTGATGAAGTCCCCACCGCCTAGGATGATGCTGCCGTTTCGTAGGGCCGACAGCATTGTCCGAGACGCAACAACATCATCGGCGCGCCGCACATCAATCACGTCACAGGTCATTTGGTCATAGTATTGTCGCTGCCAGGCGGCACGCTCATCGTCTTTTGTGGCCCGTACAAAAAGCAGGAGAGGGTGCACCTGGCCCAAAGCCTCCGCCATGGTGACAGACCCATGGGCGTGCGGCATCACAAAGACGGCCCCGCCGCGCGAGATGATGTGGTCAAATCGCGACCGTTCCGGAATGTGCAGTAAGGCGCCGATTGCCTCGGTTTGGCCCTGTCGAATTTGTTCGACCCTGAAAAGCATCAGGGTGAAATTGCGCACATAGGCATGAAAAAGGCGGGTGGCGCTTCGGGATTTGAACTGCTTTGACAGCGCGACGAAGGACCTGCGCGCGGGCACAAAAGGCAACGCGTAGGCGATCCACAATATGGCACCGAAACCCCCAAAGCTAGCCCGCGCGAGGGGGCCTGGCAAGCTGATGCCAGCCCGCGCAGTCCAATCGACGGTTTTCCAGACGCGATCCTTGAGTTTGGTGAAGTTCATTCTTTGGCTAGCGGTGGCTTGGCGGTCGTCTCTTTAAAACGAAACGTGAGTTTCAACATTTATTCGGTCCTAAGCCCAAGTTTCCCGTCCCACAAGGCGCAACGCAGAACTGCGACATCACAAGCGCCTCACAGCGCCGGGTTCTGGCAAAGTGCTCATTTGGAGGGCACAGCAAGCCGAAGCCTTTTGGTTTTGAAAATTCGGGGAGTTCGTAGGTATCTTGGCCATTCCAACGACCTCATCCAACGTCAAAGGCAATACTCTGAGCTGGGCAATATCTGCGCGGCGTCTGAGATGATGCGCGTGTCCTTCGTTGGATCCCACCGGGTGGGTGCGGCGCCAACACAACCCGCTTGCATGACAGGCGCAATCCCGGTGCCCGCCATCTCACACTCGCCGAGGTGATTCATACGTGGGAGGCGGCAGCTGCGCGCAGATGCACCGGACCACGGGCAAACCTGTCTGACCATCGCGATGGCTCAGAATTCAGCAATGGCTGACAATCGTTTGCTGATGAGCGCATCTATACGCGGCGGCCCAGCAGCCTCCGGCCAGTGCGAGCTCTCTCCAGGTGGTTGCTGTATGGGCTCTTTTTATATGGGCCATGACACAGAAAAATTTGGCTGTGAGGCAAGAGACTAACGGACCCGTCAAACCCCTATATCGACCAAAAGGAGAGTGTGCTTGATCAAAAGTCTCCTAAGCTTTTCAAGAGTAGGCTTGTTGCACTGAAACCCAGATCGAGATCCTCGGTACGACCCGGTTCAACCCGGTCTCACTGAGATCGCTTGCACGGCGTCCTTGCCGATACAGTTGAGAAACTACCGTTAAAGTGGTAACATGTCTTACGCATTTTTTTCAGTGCGTCTTTTGAAGACACTTTTTAAATTTAAGTTTGATTGGAAAAATTATGGCCGTTTACCGCATATCGACTGCGTATGATACCCGCGTGCAGGCTGCACAATTGGCTAGAGAGCGCGAGCATCCCCCTCATCTTGCTAACGGAGACGAGCAACGCTGGGCGTCGTCCAACTACGCGATGAGCTTTACCAAGGGTTTGCCCCATCGGCAAAGCACCGGGATGATTGCTGACAGACGTGATTTTGAGGCGTTCCGTCGTGCAATCGACGAAGGATTCATCGATGCTTTCAGCACAAGCGTTCCGGTTGCGATCGGAGGGCCCACGATGCAACCATTTGAACGACGGCAGTGGGAAGCCCCAACGGCCGGAGTGACCTATGACCTTCAGGGACCCGATGCGCAGGCGGTCACTATGCCGCCAGCGCCCGCCCTGGGCTCAGCCGAGCTCGCCTACGAAATGGCAGAGGTTTATGAGCTTGCGCTGCTGCATGACGTGCCCTTTACGGCCTTCGAAGATGGCGCCGGCAACCCAGATGTCGGGACCAGTGTCGGCCGATTGAACGCGTTGGACTATGATCCGACCGATGGCACAGGACGGCCCAGAAAGGTGAATGCCGCCGGAGACGTGTCTGACCAAACCGCGTTTCGTGGCGCCTCCCCGGGCGTCGAGGTTGGGCCATACCTGTCCCAATTTATGTTGATCGGAAATGACGACCTCAGAGGCACCAGCGGCACAGACACCGTTGCAAGCGGGCTCATTGCCTATGGCGCTCACACGGTCGACCAAAGGGTTGCGGTTGCGGCCCAGACCGATTGGATGACCACGCGAAATGATTGGCTGGCGGTTCAGCGAGGTCGAAATGTGCGGGACAACAACACGCTTTTCACCAGCGACCCGCGCCGCTTCATCACAACCCCACGGGATCTGGCAACCTATGTGCACGATGACGCGCTCTATCAGGCCTATCTCAACGCGTGTCTGATCCTGTTGGGCATGAGAACACCCTTCGATGCCGGGTTTGCGCATCTTGCCGGGGGGCGCGATCTATTTGCTGTTCAACCAAACAACACGCACACCACGATGGAGCTTCAGGCCACTGGATTTGCATTGTTCGGGGGGCCGCACATCCTGTCGCTTGTGACCGAGGTTGCCACCCGTGCCTTAAAGGCGGTTCGGTACCAAAAGTACAACGTGCATCTGCGCTTGCGGCCAGAGGCTTTGGCAGGTCGGATTGAATATGCCAACGAACCCGATGTGATTGCCGAGTGTCCTGATGCCGCCGCCGCATTTCAGGAATTGGCCGCATCAATCGCGCCGACAGTAGCCGCTGTTCAGGCGGCAAATGCGTCGGGAAGCGCCTTGTTGCCGATGGCGTTCCAGGAAGGATCCCCCATGCATCCGGCGTATGGCGCGGGTCACGCAACCGTTGCCGGAGCGTGCGTTACAATCCTCAAGGCGTTCTTTGACACCGATGCCGTGTTTGTCCGTCGCGGCGGTCGTGACGCATTTCTTGGCAAAGAGGCCGGCGATAGTCCGGTGGCCTACAGGCCAAATGCCGCGCCCGGCGCTCTTGGCAGCAGTCTTGTGCCGTCAACCGACGGGCCTTTCCTGAAACTGGAGGGTGAACTCAATAAGCTTGCGGCGAATATCTCTATTGGCCGCAACATGGGAGGTGTCCACTATTTCACAGATTACTATGACAGTCTGCGTATGGGAGAGGCCATCGCCATTGGGATGCTAGAAGAACAAGCTTTGTGCT
Organism: uncultured Roseovarius sp.; assembly: GCA_937884705.1. Taxonomy (GTDB): domain Bacteria; phylum Pseudomonadota; class Alphaproteobacteria; order Rhodobacterales; family Rhodobacteraceae; genus Roseovarius. The sequence goes on from CAKZYL010000479.1 coordinate 7,065, forward strand.
ATCCAACCGACCAGTTTGTTCTGAGCGTACCAACCTTCGACGGAAAGGTTGCCCGGATCGGAGCGCGCTAACAACAGGGCATATCATGGCGCTGTGTGAGGTGTGTACCGGGCAAGCCGCGCTCTTCCAAAGCATTCTGCCAAAGCTGTGCAAGACCCTTTGGCAGAATGCAATTTATAAAGCAAAGATGTGGTGGCTTCTTCGCAGCGAGAGCTACATCGCGCCTGTCATGTTTTCTGCGTCTCGGAGCTGTTCTCAAAACTGCGTTGGGTGCGCGTTCAAAATCTAAGATTTGGCCTCTCACCGATCATCTTCTGCAGAAAGCCAACCTGCTTGCTTAACCCGCACATAGCCGTTATCTGCCACCCATCGTGCAAACACGCGATTCATACGTGGGAGGCGGCAGCTGCGCGCAACTGCACCGGACCACGGGCAAACCTGTCTGACCATCGCGATGGATCAGACGCTGTAAAAGGAGAGGTCTCATGGCCAAGAAACTTGCTGGCAAGATGAAACTGCAAGTGCCTGCCGGGCAAGCCAACCCATCCCCGCCGGTCGGTCCGGCGCTGGGTCAGCGCGGCATCAACATCATGGAGTTCTGCAAGGCGTTCAACGCCAAGACGCAGGACATGGAGCCAGGCGCCCCATGCCCCACCGTGATCACCTACTACCAGGACAAGTCCTTTGAGATGGACATCAAGACGCCGCCTGCGTCTTACTACCTCCGCAAGGCCGCCAAGCTGAAATCCGGCGCGACCAACCCGGGCCGCGACACCGTTGCCACCGTCAGCCCCAAGCAATTGCGTGAGATTGCTGAAGCGAAGTGGAAAGATCTGAACGCAAATGACGTCGAAGCCGCGATGAAGATCATTGCCGGCTCCGCACGCTCCATGGGCATCGAGGTGAAGTAAGATGGCAAAAGTAGGAAAAAGAACCCGCGCGGCGCGTGAAGCCTTTGCTGGCAAATCAGACGTCACCGTGGAAGAGGCCGTCGCGCTCGTCAAAGGCAACGCAACGGCGAAATTCGATGAAACCGTAGAGATCGCGATGAACCTCGGCGTCGATGTGCGTCATGCCGACCAGATGGTGCGCGGCGTCGTCGGCCTGCCCAACGGCACCGGCAAAGACGTGCGTGTGGCGGTCTTCGCGCGCGGCCCCAAAGCCGATGAGGCTAAGGAAGCCGGTGCAGATATCGTGGGCGCAGAAGACCTGATGGAAACCATTCAGGGCGGCACCATCGAGTTTGATCGTTGCATCGCCACGCCCGACATGATGCCGATCGTGGGCCGTCTGGGCAAAGTGCTTGGCCCCCGCAACCTGATGCCAAACCCCA